>CALAEB010000503.1 GCA_937890875.1 uncultured Anaerolineaceae bacterium
GATGGCATCCTCTTTCAGCAATGCGTGTTATTGTGTATGCGGCGTTGTTGATTCAAAAGACGATTTCTTTAAGTTTTATATTTCCGGTTTTACGGCTGTCGAACTTGAATTGATGACGAATACGGACCCTTCCCGGAAGCTGAATATTCAAAGCATTCATTCAAATGTCCCGATTAACACCAAAAGGATCAAAGATTATCCGGATGCGGTGGATTTTTTGCCCGATAAGCATCCGTTTATTTCGTCGCTGCTTTATATTCCGATTTTTTATGGCGTAGATAAAAAAGGCTCGATCACTCTGGCCAACAAAATCGGGGCGGATCAATTTGATGAGGAAGATCAAAGGATGATCGAAACGCTGGCTGTCTATGCGGGGATTGCGATCAACACGCTGATTGTCAATGAACAGATTGCGGCCCGCGAACAGATCCTTTCCAAACGAAACGAAGATTTGGCGCTGCTGAACGAATTGGCAAAACTTTTTGCCACCTCCGTCACACAGCAGGAAATCATTGTTGAGGAGACAATGCGCCACGTGATGGGTTATCTTGACATTGAAATCGGTGAATTCTTCCTGCTGGATGAGGAGCATCCGGATACCTATCAGATGATCTATAAGGAAGGGCATTCATTCGCAACCAGCCTGTTCGGCTTTTCTACGGCTGCCACGGGTGAAGGCATTGTCGGCATCGTTGCCCAAACAAAAAAGAATTATGTTTTATCCAAGGAAGAGATTGATATCATCAACGGTAAAAAAGCCACGCCGATCAAACTGAATTACGCGGTCTGTCTGCCGTTAGTCTCAAACGAAGGCGTTTTAGGCGTTATGTGCCTGGCCACCAGGCTGATCCGGGGATCTGAATCGACCATTAATCTGCAGTTTCTGTCTTCGATCGCCAGTTGGATCGCAACCATGATCCAGGACATCCGTTTGACAAAAAGTCAAAAACGGATCGCGATTCTGGAGGAACGCGAACGGATCGGGATGGACCTGCATGATGGTGTGATCCAATCCATTTACGGCGTCGGGCTGACACTGGAACACGCGCGGATCCTTTCCGGAAAATCCCCGGAACAATCCGCCGAAAAAATCAAAAACGCGATCGATTCGCTGAACGCCACGATCCGGGACATCCGCTCCTATATTATGAATTTGAAACCGGCCCGGCTGACGAATGAAAATCTGGTCCAGAGCCTGCGCCGGCTGGCCAATGATTTCCATTCCAATACGCTGGTGGATACGGAGTTTCATCCGATCATTGAGGATATTGACAACCTGAGCGAAGAACATGTCAACACATTCTACCTGATTTGCAAAGAAGCGCTGTCGAATATCACAAAACACGCGCACGCCAGCAAAGTGCGCATCGCGTTTTATGAAATGGCGGACCGCTATATCCTCGAAGTGGAGGATAACGGCGTCGGCTTTGATCCCGGACAGGATCGGAAAAGTTCGAGCCATGGGCTTTCCAACATGGTTGTGCGCACGAAAAATTTAAACGGAAGTGTTGAAATCTCCGCAAAACCCAACGACGGGACGACGGTTTTGGCCTGGCTCCCGAAAAACGGACTTAAGAAGGCATGATGACAGAACAGGAACGAAAACAGGGATATTCCGAAAAAGCGGCCGACCGGGGTGAGCCGTCTTATGTTTGGCGGGACGGGCAACAGCGCCGGATGCGGATGATCGAAGCCGCGGCCGGAGATCGGGTGGCGGGGATGATTCTCGAAGATGGCTGCGGCGTGGGATCCTACCTCAACCGGATGGCGGAGAACGCGGCTTTTACCGTCGGTCTTGAGATCGAATTCGACCGCGGAAAAACGGCGCTTTCGGAAGGCGACCCGCGGCGGTCCGCCGTTGTGAACAGCTGCGGTGAGTTTCTGCCTTTCCGGGCTGATCTTTTTGATTTGGTGCTCAGCCATGAAGTCATCGAACATGTGGAAGATGACCGGGCCTGTGTCGCGGAAATTGTCCGCTGTTTAAAACCCGGCGGCCGGCTGGCGCTGTTCTGCCCCAATCGGGGATATCCGTTTGAAACGCATGGTATCTACTGGAGAGGGACCTATCATTTCGGGAATAAATTTCTGGTCAATTATCTGCCGAGGCGCTTGCGGGATAAACTGGCACCGCACGTAAATATTTACACTGCCGCGGATTTGGAAAAACTGTTTGCGGGGCTGCCGGTGAAGTTTGTGGAACGCACGATCATTTTCGGCGCTTATGATAATATCATTGAACGAACCGGCGGTTTCGGCAGATTCCTCCGCGGATTTTTGCAGGCGCTTGAAAAAACGCCGCTGAGGATATTCGGGTTATCCCATTTTTGGGTGGTGGAAAAACTGTAAAGGTCGCTTTCCTTTGTCCCGATATCGTGTGTGCCCGTTTGCCGATACCGCACACGTCATTTGTGGGAGCCGGGATTATGGGAGGGATGCATAAGCAGCAAATTCTTTTCCCTTATCCGGCTTTTAAAACTCGAAATAAATTTGATTCGGGTGTCAAAAGGGTAAAATTTCCCGAAAGAAGTTATTTGTTGTTCTATTTTTTTCGATAAATTGACTTTTGGCATTTTATCCAAATTTTAAATAACTGCACGGCCCATGACTGGATGCCGGCAAGGGAACAGGATTGAATGAAATATTATATTTGGACCGAAGGATGTCAGATGAATGTCGCGGATTCGCAAAGGCTGGCATCTGCGTTGGAACAACTCGGTTATCTGGAAGCCGATCAGGCGGAAACCGCTGATCTGATCGTTTTAAATACATGCATGGTCCGGCAAAGTGCGGAGGACAAAGCGATCGGCCGGCTCAGCTCATTGAAACCATTGAAAAACGGAAAGCCGGACCTGATTCTGGGTCTGATGGGGTGTATGGTGGGCACCGGAAATCAGGCGCTGATCCGGCGGAAACTGCCTTATGTGGATGTATTCGCCCCGCCCTCTGACCCCAGGCCGATCATTGACTAT
>CALAEB010000504.1 GCA_937890875.1 uncultured Anaerolineaceae bacterium
AGGTACCTCGCCGCGGTGTGTGCTCGTCTTTGTGTACTCCCGCCCTCAGCGCAGCGTCTGCTGCCCGCTGGCGGTGTAAATCTCATACCATTCGTAATGCTCCAGCCGCACATCCAGCGCCTTCAGCGCCAGATCCAACCGGTCCAGCTTTTTGCTTCCCGAAAGCGGAAGCGCACCGACCGGATGGTACAACAGCCAGGCATACACAATCGTCTCCGGCGCCGCGTTATGACGCTCGGCGACCTGACTGATCTTCCGCAGCGCTTTCCGGTAAAGCTCACCGCTGTCGCTGAACAGCTTCCCGCCGGCCAGTGGAGACCAGATCATCGGGTGGATTTTATTCACCGTCAGATAATCCATCATGCCGGAATTGAAATGCTCAAAACAGACCGGATTCCATTCGATTTGGTCCGTCACCAGTTTTCCGCCGGTGGCTTTGTTCAGCGCGTCGAATTTGAACGGGTCAAAATTTGAGACGCCGATCTCCCGCACCAGCCCCGCTTTCTGCAGGTCCTCGAGCGCCCTCGCCGTCTCCCAGGGATCGAAACAGGGATCTTCCCGGTGGATCAGGTACAGGTCCACATCGTCCACCGCCAGCCGTTTCAGGCTTTCCCGGCAGGACCGCTGGATCCGGTCATACGTGGTATTGTAATATCCGAACATTTCCCCATCGACCGGTTGCTGGAAGATGCCGGTTTTTGTCACCAGTTCGATTTTTTTCCGCAGCTGCGGCTCCTTGCGGAACGCATCGCCCATCAGCATTTCGCACAATGTCCCCGCGTAAATTTCCGCAGTGTCGAATGTCGTCACACCGCGGGCGATGCATTCGTTCATAAAGCGGACCAAGTCCCCGGTCGAGAAATTCCAGCCATCCAACCGCCAGAAGCCCTGAATGATCCGGGAAAGCGACAAGTCGTTTTTAATGTTGATTTTTTTCATTTTTCTCCGTTTTGAATGAGATCAGGCATTTTTCCGCATGTCCAGCGCGACCGCGCTGCAAATGATCAGCCCTTTGATGATCAGCTGCCAGTTCGGGTTCACACCGATAAAAGCCAGCCCGTAACTGATAATGGTGAAAATGATCACCCCGATGATCGCCCCGGAAACCTTCCCGATGCCGCCGCTCAGCGACACACCGCCCACCACGCAGGACGAAATCGCGTCAAACTCATATGAGACCCCGTACGCGCTGTTTGCGCCGCCGGTGCGGGCCACTTCCAGAATCCCGGCCAGACCGACCAGGCAGCTCTCGATGATAAACGCCCAGATGATTATCTTATGGACATTGACGCCGGAAACTTTCGCCGCCTCCGGGTTTCCGCCCACGATATACAGATGTTTTCCGAAAACCGTCCGGTTCAGCACAAACCAGACGACCAGTGCGACCAGTGCGGCGATAAAAACCAGCAGGCTGATCTCACCGAACACTTTATAACTGCTGAGGAAAGTCAGTTCCGCCCGGATTCCGCCGATCGGCTGGGAGCGGTTCGGTTCCTTCGC
>CALAEB010000505.1 GCA_937890875.1 uncultured Anaerolineaceae bacterium
GAAACGGGCGGTTTCAAAATCCTGTGATTCCGGAAGCTGCTGATCCGCGTAGATTTTTGCGGCCCGCTCATAGAGAGATTCGATCTGGCTGATTTGCTGATTGTCCGCCTGAAGGTTCCGGGTCGCCGCCGCATACAGTTCAGTGATTTGCTGTCGCAGTCTGGAAATCCGTTCAAACACTTCTTCAAGCCGGGAAATTTCTTCAAAACGCTTCCGCAAAATTTCTTTTTCTTCTCCGCCGGAGAAAATCACGTTCAGGGAATCCAGGCGGTTTTTGGCGGTATCAATGTCGCCGCTGCGGACAGCCCGGTCGATTTCATGCAATCCTTTTTCAAAGGCATAGGCGCGGACAGATTCATAACGGGCATCCAGCTCTTGGCGGAACTGGGCCAGCCCGGGCGTTTTGGGATCCTGTTCGTAGCAGGTTTCGATTGCGTCCTTCCAGGAAAACAGGTTGTTCAGCGAAAGATTTTCGTCCCGGTTATATTCCTCACGGATCTGCTGATACCGGGTCTCTGTCTCTTTACGGATGGCAAGTTTTGTTTTGTATTGTTCTTCCAATTGAAGCAGCTGATCGATGACGGCTGTCGGCAGGTCGATCGTCCCCAGATATTCGTCCGTATTCGACGCTTCGCCGGGAATCCCCGCTTCTCTGGCAAGACGGAGATTAATCTCCGCCGCGTTCAGTTCACCGCTGTCCAGCGCCGTATTCGCCAGCGCGGCATATTCGGCCGCGCGTCGGGCGACCTCCGCCCGGATTTCGGTTTCAAGCTGCTGGTTCTTCTTTCGCAGTTCATCGATCCGCAGCGTCATCTGGATGCCCTCTTCAGAATCAGCGGAAACATCCTTCCGTTCCTCGGTTAAAAGAATCAGCAGGCGGGAATTATTGTTATAAAGAACACGCAGATTCTTGCTCTCCGCGTCCTCCAAAGAACGGATGGACTGTTCCAGGCGCAGTGTTTCTTCAGATGCGGAGGTGGCCGCAAGCCGGTGGGACCAGCTTTCACCTTCCGCGCGGGTGATCATTTTGAGCAGATGTTCCCGTTCGGAAGCGACATCGAAGAGCATGATCCCAAGCTGCTCCAGCCCCAGCGCGGTATATTCATTAATCAGGGACATCGCCCGCTGATAAGCGGTCTGTCCGCCTTTCTCCCGCAATTCGCTGACCTCAAGCTGAATCTGCAGCCCTTTGGCGAGCTTCTCCTGCAGCTCGCTGACAGCGAGGATTTTTTCCCGAAGTTCCGGGACTCGGTCCCAGTTCGGATAAGTGCGTTTCGCGTCTTCGATGGCTTGCAGCGCTTTGGCATCATTGATCTCATCAATGATGGAATGATAAGCTTCCTCACATTTATCCAGCGCGTCATGGATCTGGAATTGTTCTTTGGCCGTTGAGATTGCCGTAAGCAGGGATTCCAGTTCCGGATGCGTCACGCGGATTTCTTCCGGGATCAGATTCAGGATATATTGGGCGGCCAGCGGATCGCTTTCGATTTTTTCTTTCGCGTCGGACAGGAGGCTTTCCCAATCTGTGTACTGTTCCAGCAATTCGTTCAGCGCAAGGATCTCGGCGGGCGGGAGCGTTTCCTGTGCACTTTTGATGGATGCCGCTGCGTCAGCCAGCTGCCAGTTGAGAATCAGCTGTGTGATTTTTGAGGTAAGATTACCGCTTTCCATAAATTCTTCCGTTTTCTTATATGAAGCGCCCGGAATCCGAATTGCCGATGCAGCCCGCACGGCGCCAATTATCTATTTAATTGTCGTTTCGATTTTATCCCTGGCTACCCAGAATGAAATCATACCATGGCAGTATTCCTGTCCGGTATCCGTGCAGGCGGAGGCCGGTTCGGCCAGCACCATTTCAATCTGGGAAATGAAAATCGGCGTTGTCGCGCTGGGGATCTCCGAATACTGCCGTACATTGGTCGAGCGGGCAACATTCAGATAAGTGCTGATCGAGATTTGGCTGCGTCCGATGTTGAAAGGAGAGACGATATTAACCGTATTCTCCGTGTATGCCACCAGCGTTCCGTTAAGATTCTGTGCGTAATTGATCACGGTTCCTAATTTCAGTTCCGGTGTCAGCGCTTCATCCGCGAACAGGTCCACGTTGCCGTTCAGATCGAAGACGACTTTTTGACCTAACAGCGCTTTCAAATGCGCGTCGGCCGGGCTGAGCTGTTCGCCCGCTGTCTGCCCATCCGGCAAAGCAGCCGGCACCTCGGTCGGAATCGGGCTGGGTTCGGCAGTGGGCGGCGGCGTTGTGGGTGTTACCGGCTGGGGCGTACTGGT
>CALAEB010000506.1 GCA_937890875.1 uncultured Anaerolineaceae bacterium
AAACAGTCCTGTGTGGGGGCGATCAGTGATCGCCCCTACACAGGACTGTTTGTGCCATCCAAATCTTATCTGCAGGATATGAGATTTCTCTTTATAAATCTACCGATGAAATTAGTATTTCCGCCCTTTAATCAACACATCCACATTCTCACGGGTAAAGACGACCTCGTCCGTGATGATGCGCAGCGGCAATTCTTTTCCGGCCATCAGATCCTGAATCGCTTTCATCAGCTGCGGCCCGAGCAGCGGACTGCATTCGACAACACAATTCAATTTGCCCTGTTGAATCGCTTTCAACGCTTCATGCGTGCCGTCTACCGAGACGATTTTGACGTCCTCCCCCGGCTTCAGCCCGTATTCATCCAGCACCTTGATCGCCCCCAGCGCCATATCGTCATTGTGCGCGAAGATCACGTCAATATCCCACGCATACTTCTGCAGGTAAGCTTCGATCACCGCTTCGCCGCCCTCTTTTGTAAAATCACCGCTTGCCGAATACACGATTTCATATCCCGGGTTTTCCGCCAGCAGCATTTCAAAACCGGATTTCCGTTCGACAGTCGGCGAAGCACCCAAAGTTCCCTGAATTTCAAGGATGCGCACTTTTTTCCCGTTTGCCGGCACATTCTGCAAAACCCAGCGTATCGCTCTGCGGCCCTCCTCGATGAAATCGGCGCCGATAAAAGTCAGGAAGAGATCTCTGTCAGGCACATTGATTTTCCGGTCTGAGAGAAGAACCGGTATCCCGGCCGCTCTGGCCTCCCTGAGAACCGACTCCCAGCCACTGTCGATTACCGGTGACAGCACGATCACATCAACATCTTCCGCGATGAAAGAACGGATCGCCTCCACTTGTTTTGGCTGGGATTGATTCGCGTCAATCACCGTCAGCTTGATCCCGGCCGCTTTGGCTGCGTCACGGATGGCCTGATTATTGGCGAGGCGCCAGGCGCTTTCCGTCCCCACCTGAGCATACCCGATTGAAATCTGTTCTTCAGCCGGATGAATTTCCTTTGTAAGGCTTTGAGCATACGCTTCAACATTGGATTGGTTGATCACATGGCTGCGCAGGATAATCTGTTTCGGCACGCCGCTGACCTGATTCAGAATATCCAGCGCGTACTGGATCGCTTCCCGCCCGCCGGTCGGGCAGGTGATAGTCTCATAGATTTTTCCCTGCTGAACGAGTTCCAAACCGCCTTCCGGACCGGTAAACCCGTCAATACCGATGATCTTGATCGAGGACGCGTTTAATCGGCTGACGGCCCGGTATGCTCCCAGTGCCAGATTATCGTTATGCGCAAAGATAACATCCGTCCGGCCCATCTCATCGGCAAGGCTGTAAACCAGGTCCTCCGCCCCGTCATGAGAAGCGCTTTCGATCGTATAAGTTCGGATATCGATATTCGGATGCCTGGAAACGATCTGGGAAAACCCCGCGCTCCGCAGCATACTGGTCTGCGATTTTCCATTGCCCCGGATTTCGATTATTTTCAGCGGTTCCTGTCCGGCAAGCGACGCGACGCTTTCTCCGGCTAATTGTCCGATTTGGGTATTATCGGGTCCGATGAAAAGCGTATAATCGTAGCCTTCAATCGCCCGGTCCAGCATGATCACCGGTATTTTGCGATAGACCTCACTGATCACCGAAGTCATCCTGCCCGGATCATTTGGCGACACAATCAGCAGATCAATGCCGTAATTGATCAGGCGCTCGATGTCTTTCTCCTGTTTGTCGCTGCTGTCGGCCGCGTCGGTAAAAATGAGCCGGATTTCACCGTGTTTTTCGGCTTCTTCCCGGATCTCCCGAATCGCCGCCAGCCGCCAGGGTTCCCGCATGTTTGCCTGGGATATTCCGATCAGATATTCGACAGTTTTCGGGTCGGCGATCTTCCCGGGCACGCAGCGCATCAGCAAAATAATCAGCACAACAGAAAGGACAGTTTTTTGCAATTTCTTCAATCTCATCAGGCAGTCTCCAGCATTTCGAAATATGGTGAGGATTCGCTGTTGTTCCTTTATTTTTTACGCGAAGTGCAAAAACAAAGGAGCAACAGCGTTCTCTCTTTATTCGAAAAGATCATTCAAATTTCGAATTGCTGTTCATTGGGGATTCG
>CALAEB010000507.1 GCA_937890875.1 uncultured Anaerolineaceae bacterium
TCGACAATTTTATGTTTACCGTCTTTCTGGGCGTAGGGGACGCCTGCGCCGTCATGATCGGCAATCTGATCGGTCAGAATCAGCCGGGGAAAGCGTATGATTACGGGAAACGTTCGATCATGCTGACAACGCTTTTATCATTGGGGATTGGGATCATCGTCTTTCTGAGCCGCCATCAGATCCTCAGCATTTATAATCTTTCCGCCGAGGCTTCGGCAGCCGCGTTTCAGGTATTGGGGATTATGGCCTTGGGCCAGAACAACTTCCTATACGCTGATCATCGGTATTCTGCGGGCGGGCGGCGATGTCCGGTTCTGTCTGCTTGTCGATTCAGGCGCCTCCTGGCTCATCGGCATTCCGGCTGCGTATATCATGGCATTCGTCTTTCATCAGCCGATTGCGGTGGTTTATTTTGGGGTCATGCTTCAGGAATTTTCCGAACTGATCATTTTCTTCCTGCGTTTCCGCTCCAAAAGGTGGCTGAACAACCTGACGCTGAGCACAATCGTAGAACAGGAAACCGACAGCGTTCGGTAAATTCGAATCATAATCCGGGTGTCAAAAGGTATGAACACAAAAAATGGCAGATTCGGGGTTCTGTTGCAATAAATCCGACTTTTGACACTCGAACCAAATATGGAAATCTTTTCAAATAAAAGAAAAGCTTGGAATTGTCCTGTTTCCGCAGGAAAGAGATCGTCATCAAACCCGCACAATACCATAAGCGTCATCCAGCGGGATCAGCATCCCGAAACGATATCCGCAAAACGGCATATTGATATACGCTGAAAAAAATGTGCGCGGGCCTGGAATCCGGTCAATCCGCCGAGAAGAAGCAAAAGGGAACACGCCGGAATCGGGTTTTGCGCTTCAGCTCGCCTTCCGAAACGCTTCAATCGCGGAAAAAAGCATATCCCGCCCGGGATAATGGGAAGAAGCCGCCCACTCCTGAAACAGCACCGTATAGCTTTTATCCGTTCCGCTCTCCCAATCCATGTTTAATAAATCCGAGGCGGATCTGATCGCCGCCTCATCCGGACCTTCAATCTCAAGAAAATCGCCGATCGGTGTATGATCAACCATCAGAAGAACATCTTTCAACCGGTAAACTGCACGGATTTTTTCATAGACGAAAATAATCTCGTACCCAAGGCATTCCAGAATGCGCTGCATCGATTGAAAGTCCGTAACATCCGTTTCAATTTCCTCACGGACGGCGATCGGTCCGGAATTGAGAAGATGCCCTTTGTAGGTCAGCGTATTCCGCCCGCCCTCTTTTCTCAGGCGCAAAACCTGATGCCTGCGGGATAAAACGCCGTCAGCCTGATCAAAGCGGAGATTAACCTCCTGGCTCGCAGGCTGGACACATTCCAACCCGATCGATTCAAGCCGCCGCTGAAATTCGGCCGCATCGCTGAGCGGAAGCTTCACTTCTATTTCGAGCGGATCCATTTGAGGCGTTTGATGATTTTCCATATTTTCATTCTATCACCTTTCCGCGCGGTTCCGTGGAGGGCAGACAATTCAAAATATGAATTTTTTTTTGTTATTCTCTTTCCTCCATACGAATTTCTGTTTTTTTGTAAGAAACTCTTGTTGCATTTTTCAAAATGTGATATAAATCAGAGTGTGGTTAAGGAGATTGTGTAACAGGACCGCTTTCCTCAATTATCCGGGAAGTGGTTTTTTTTTGAACAGTTTTCATACCGGCAGTATCGGACAGGAGACTTACTGTCCGTGATTTAGTAAGCTCGGTGAAACCGAGGGAAAGTATTTTAGGAGAGTTACAAAATGAGTGAAACAGTAAAAGGTACAGTCAAGTGGTTCAATGAATCCAAGGGTTATGGTTTTCTTTCTCAGCCGCAGGGTGAAGATATTTTCGTTCACTACACTGCGATCCAGGGAAATGGTTTCCGCACTTTGAAAGAAGGCGCAGAAGTTGAATTCGTGATTGAACACGGACCCAAAGGTCTTCAGGCCAGCAACGTTGTTCTTCTCTAATTTCGAAGAAAAAAAACCTTAGGGAAATGAAGTTCTGAATTTCAAATCTGTACCAAGGGCATTATAGAGACGAAAAGACGCTTATCTTTCGATAGCGTCTTTTTTTATTCCGAAAAAAAATCGCGCGGAGACACCGCGATCCGAAATAAAAAAAGTTGTCAGGCTCCCAATGGAAGATCATTTTCCAAATTGCCGCAGCAGCCGGTCCCATTCGGGAATCGACAACGTTTCCGCCCGGCGCATCGGGTCAATTCCCGCAGCGGTCAGTTTCTCCGCGGTTTCCGCAGAATTAAGACGCAAATTGGAACTGAGCGCATTGCGCAGCGT
Source organism: uncultured Anaerolineaceae bacterium (assembly GCA_937890875.1). Classification (GTDB taxonomy): domain Bacteria; phylum Chloroflexota; class Anaerolineae; order Anaerolineales; family Anaerolineaceae; genus Flexilinea. Next base: position 2,329 of record CALAEB010000507.1, read on the forward strand.
CTTGCGTTTCTGTCCAAAACCGGCTTTGGCCAACTCAAAAAAACCGTCCAACCGTTCCGCGGCAATCAACGGTTCCGGGAAAAGGTTAATCCGCAGGACGGCCGAATCGACATTCGGCTGCGGATAAAAAGCCGCCGCCGGAATCGTAAACAGATATTCCGCGCTGCCATAAACCTGGACACTCAGCGCCAGCAGGCTGAGATTCCCGGCCGCAGCACAAATCCGTTCCGCAACTTCTTTCTGAACCGTCATCACCATCCGTTCCGGTTTCACCGGAGCTTCCAGCAAACGCCGGATCACCGCCGAAGTAATATAATACGGAATGTTGGCAATCACGGTATACGTCCCTGAAAAAAAAGCTTCCGGAGAAAACGCGAGGATATCTCCCTGGATGATTTCCACATTATCCCAGGGCGCCAGCACATCCGCCAGCACCGGAACGAGCCGGCGGTCCAGCTCGACCGCGACGACGTTCCGCGCCCCCGCCGCCAGATGGCGGGTGAGACTGCCCAGCCCCGGCCCAATCTCCAAAACCGGCGTGTCGGAAGTGATCCCGCCGGAAAAGACAATTTTTTCCAGAATTTCTTCGTCGGAGAGAAAATTCTGTCCCAGTCCTTTTTGCGGGCGCAGTTCATATTTCCGCAGCAGCTGCTGCAGATTGAACGGCGGCAGCCCGGTCATGGCAGCACCCACTGGATTTCGGACGGAACCGGCGTAAGAAAATAGATCGTGGTATGTTCACTCCAGGGCACATAGTCCGCATCGGTATAAGCCAAATCCACCCACCGGTTATCATTCGTCGGAGAACGTCCGACATCACCGACAACCGCGGTTCCATACCCGGGAATATATACGGACTGTCCGCCGAACAGTAAATACCAGGTATAACTCATTCCCACAACCCCTCTTTCAACCTTTGCGCCGGATGACGTCCCATGAATGCAGGAATCGGTCCCGCTCCGGCACGGAGAATATGAAGTGGCGTAAACCGGAACCGAACGCCAGTATTCAAACGTTCCATCGGCGGTTGTGACCGTTTGGACCGTGATCTGCGTGCCATAGGTTTTCCGCGCAGTTACCGGCTCAGCCAATGTCCGCTCCGGTGAAGAAACTTTTCCGGTCTCAACGCCATCCTGATAACGGGTTCGGGTGAACGTCCCTTTCAGTCCCTTCCGTCCCTCGGTATCCACTTCCAGCGTATCCAGCGGTTTCGAGTCATCCCCCGTCCATTCCGTCTGATAATCCAACGAAACGGCTGCAACGGCGAGATCTTCCCGAACCCGGGTAAGCGTGATCCGGCCATCCGCCGGCAGCGGCTGGTCCTCCGCCGGAACACTGAAGTCAAGTCCCTGCAAAGGGATTCCGGCACGCGCCAGCGCTTCACCGACCGATGAGCCGCTGGACGTCAATGAAATCTCTTCCCCGTCCACAGTAATAACCAGTTGGCGCAGTTTTGCGATCTCGATGGTCATCCCATCATAAAAAGCGCTCTCCGGCGCGGGAATGATCACTGCATCCGCCGGGATCGATACAGCCGGATCTTGTAACGCTTCGCCGACTGTCCGGGCATTCGTATAAACAGTTTGAACGGTACCGTCCAAATCATCCACCAGGCGATAAGAATTCAAAGCAGCGATGGAAAACCGGATCTCCCCCGCTTTCTGAACCGGGGAATCCGGCATAATTTCATTTTCATTCAAAAGAAGCCCGTCTCCCGGGAACAGTTTCACCCCGCCGTCCAGCAGGACATTTCCGGCCAGGTTTTCTGTGCTCAGGAACGTGAACTCCGCTTCGGAGCGATTGAGCCGGATCTGAGCCTGATGATCCACCCGCAGGACCGTATCCTCCGTCATCCAGTAGTTCAAACGGGGAAAAATCCGATCCGCATCCGTCCATGCGATTCCGGCTTCCGCCAGAATGTCGGCGACCGTGATCTTCCGGGTACGGACTTTCCCCGGCACACCGTCGATCAGGAGCTGGATCCGTCGCGGCGAGTTCAGGATATAGATGATACAGCCGGTAAAAATCAAAATGCAGCCCAAAATCAGAATCCAGTATCTACGCTTCATGCTGAAATTTTACCGTCAAAAACGAAAAAGACCCTTTCTTTGGGGTCTTCTTTGTGCCGAGACACAGGATCGAACTGTGGACACTACAATTTTCAGTCGTATGCTCTACCAACTGAGCTATCTCGGCGTTGTTACTGCTCAATTAACGTTCCCTATTTTAGCGTCATATTCCCGGACTGTCAAGTCAAAATTCCCCGCCGATCAGCCGCCAG
>CALAEB010000508.1 GCA_937890875.1 uncultured Anaerolineaceae bacterium
AGGTAATTCCGTCCCTCATAACATTTTTGTTCCGGAATTGTCAGCGGGTAAAAAATCCCATGGCCGACCTGATTTTCCTCCAGATGGCGGATGAAATTCTCGCGCCGTCCGGCGGTCACTTTCACCGTGTATTGATGGAAAACGTGTTTTGCGCCGGGCTGAACGAACGGCAGTTCGACCAGCGGGTTGACAATTTCCCGGTTAAAAATTTCGGCGGTCTCGATCCGGGTCCGGTTAAAACCATCCAGCTTTTTCAGCTGGCAGCGGCCGATTGCCGCCGCGATATTGGTCATGCGGTAATTGTAGCCGATCCGGTCATGATGATACCGTATTTCCATCCCGTGATTAATCAGCAGACTGCAATTCTTGGCGATTTCCGGGTCGGAGGTCACGACCGCGCCGCCTTCGCCGGTGGTCATATTCTTGGTCGGGTAAAAACTGAAACAGCCGACCCGGCCGAAAGTCCCCGCGGCTTTCCCTTTCCAGAGCGCGCCGTGAGACTGTGCGCAGTCCTCAATCAGCGTCAGGTCGTATTTCTCGACGAGCGGCATGATTTCGTCCATATTGCAGGCCTGACCGAATAAATGGACGATCAGCAGCGCTCGGATGGCGGGGTCAGCCCGCAGCGCTCTTTCAATGGAGTCCGCGGTGATGTTGAAGGTTTGCGGGTCCACATCCGCAAAAACGGGTTCCGCACCGGTATATACAATCGAATTGGTAGACGCGATAAACGAAAAGGGCGTGGTCAGCACCTTGTCCCCGGGACCGATTCCCAGTGCCCGCAGACCGACTTCCAAAGCGGTTGTGCCGGAGGTTGTGGCCACACAGGCTTCCGTGCCAATATAAGACGCAAATTCTTTCTCGAATTCATGCACAACGCTGCCGCAGGCAATCATCCCGGAATCCAGGACGTCATTGACTGCCTTTTTTTCATCTTCGCCAATCAGCGGTTTTCCAATCGGGATCATAATTACACTCTTTCTTGAAGATGGTTTATTGCCGGAACGGAATTCCGCAGTCGGAACTCGCCGAAACAAACCATGGTTATCTTTGAAGGTTTTTCGTGCCGCGAGCAGAGAATGTGTACACTATCACCACGAATTCAAGTCCGATGCCAAGTTGAAACTTCCGGCTTTTTTCACCTTTGATTATATCAAAAAGGCGGACGGATTAGGGCCCGATTGGCCAAATCAGGCCCTAAATTGTGAAAAAAATATTTATCTGCGGATATCGAAATTTACAGACGGTTCCGGATCTATATGGGCAGCCGACTTTTGAGGGCGATGCATTTGCACCGCGCATGTCCGGCGCGGCAGCAGAACAACTACAAATTTCGCTTTTTATTCGAAAACGCTTCATAGTTCGAACTGCTGCGTGAGCGGACGTCAAATAGACTTTTGCTGAGATCGGTGATATATTTGAATTGCCAGGTTTCCGGTAATCGCTTTCCATGTGAAAACAGATTGAAAAAAGGAGGTGCAAAATGGAGCATGATTCGGTTCGGGTTTTGGAACGTGCGTTCGACATTTTAGCATACCTTTCACAGGCCAGGGAAGCCAAAGGGCCCACGGAAATTGCAAGCGCAGTCGGTTTGAGTAAAAGCACAGTCCATCGGCTGCTTTCTTCGCTGTGTTCCTGCGGATATGTGGAGAAGGTTAAAGAAGGCGGCAGTTACCGCATCGGGGTCAAACTGGTGGATCTGGTGAGCTGCCATATCAACAATCTGGAACTGCAGACCGAAGCCAGACCATATTTGGCGGCCCTGCAGTCTGAATTGAAATTGGTGGTGCATCTGGGCATTTTGGATGGCCATGAAGTGGTGTATGTCGAAAAAATGGACATTTCTCCCAACTTGCGCCTGTATAACCAGATTGGCCTGCGGGTGCCCGCGCAGTGTTCTTCGCTGGGAAAGTGCCTGTTATCCCGTTTTTCCGGCGAGGAGTTGGCGTATGTCATGTCTGACTGCGTGTTCACGGCATATACTCCGAATTCCATTACCAGCCTGCAGGACCTGAAGATGCATATGCGCGAAGTGCGCCGCCAGGGATGGGCGATTGATTATGAAGAATATACGCCCGGACAACGGTGCATCGGTGCACCGATTTATGATTACAGAGGAGAGATTATTGCGGCGATCAGCGCCAGCGGCTCGGCATCCGCGTTAACGGATGACCGTATTCAGGATGTGGTTACCAGGGTTACGGAAACGGCCGCGGTTATTTCCCGCCGTCTCTGTTATCATGACGTGTGATCTTTCTGTGATTGGAATTCAGATACCGGGAATCCATTTGGGAGGGAAATCCGGCCGTTATATTTTTGAACGATTGCGTTTAATTGCTGAAAAACTTTACTGCGAAAAACGAGCGTTCCGCCTGTCGGAACGCTCGTTTTTTAGCGTGGGACAGAAACCGGTGCCGCATTTTTGAGTATTTATAATCAAAACATGCTTTTGACTGTCTACAGCGGCGATTTTCGGCAGCCTGATTGATGCAAAACGGTAAAAGTCCCTATCCCAGCTCGCCGGGCAATGGCCGTACGGATCGTTAACAATTCTATTAATTTCGGAGGAAAAGATAATGAGAAGCGGTTATGGTTCCAGTATTTTGGCGGATGCCAAAGCGGCCGGCAAACAGGCTGCCCAAACGGCCAGTGAGAACCTGGATGCGGTGAAACTGGCTTTGGTTTATTCCAGTGTGGCTTATGACCCGAGCGCACTTTTGAGCGGTGTGCAGGAAGTCCTTCCGGGAGTGCCGCTGGCAGGCAACACTTCTTTCACCGGCGTGATTACGCCGGAGGGCTATGTGCACGGGGACGATGGTTTTGTGGGCATTTTTGCGTTGGGCGGCGACGATCTGACGGTTGGCGTGGCCGGTTCCGCAAAATCCGGGAGCGCAAGGGAGACCGGGCAGCGTGTGGCCCGGGAAGCTATGGCCCGCGCCGGAAAAGACTATGCTCCCAGTTATTTTTATATGGCGGCTTCACCGGGCGAAGAAGAATACTATTTGAAAGGAATCACGGATGTGATCGGACGTGTTCCGATGTTCGGCGGCAGTGCGGCTGACAACACGATTACCGGCGAATGGAGCTTATTCGCGGACGGCGACAGCTTTCCGGATGGCGTGACGGTGGCTTTTTTTTATACTTCCCACCCGATGAAAAATTTATTTATCGGCGCTTACCGCGAAACCGGCGATTTCGGCGTGATCACAAAGGTCAGCGGCGACCGCACATTGGTTGAAATTGATGGTGTGCCGGCCGTGAAAAAATATGCGGAATGGACCGGTGTGGATCCCGACAATCTGGCCGGCGGAGCGCTGCTTGCCGCCACCATCACATCGCCGCTGGGAGTGAAAGACCGCCTGGGTGATTTGATCGCGATCCGGCACCCGATGAACAGCAATGACGATTACTCGATGGCAATCGGCTCCAACCTGGCCGAAAAAACCGTGGTGATCCGGATGGAAGCCACTGTTGATGAACTGATTTCCTCAGCTTCAGAGACATTAGCCAAATTACGGGATTCGCTCGCTGCGCAGCCTGCGGCTTATCATCTGGTGCACTGCGGCGGACGGCGCGCCGGGATGGGGGATCGGCTGGAAGAAGTTGTCACCGCTGTGAAGAAAGAAGCGCAGGGCGTGCCGTTTATTATGGAATTCACCTTCGGCGAATATGGCTTTACGGATGACGGCAACAATACCACCGGCGGCCTGATGCTTTCCTACACCGCCCTTTCATGAGGAACGGTAAAAATCGGCTTAGGTGTCAAAAGGATTGGTTACCCGAAAAAGGGTTTTGTTGTTCAGTTTTTGCTCTCAGCAATTCGGCTTTTGACACTCAAACCAAAATTGAATGGATTTGTAAACGGAGGATTTTATGCAGATGATTATCAACGGCAAAAAAATGGATGCGTC
>CALAEB010000509.1 GCA_937890875.1 uncultured Anaerolineaceae bacterium
AACCAACGCTTCATTCACCAGCGCTTCGAAATCTTCGTTGTACCACATGAAACCGCCGAGCGGTTTTGAACCCGGGCGTCCGTCTTCGGTCGGGTTGCTGGAACCGCCGGATGAAACCTGATCATCCAAGAAGTTCGCGGCATCCGGATAGTCCTGGCACCAGCCCAGCCGCCAGACCTGCGGTGTGGCTTCGCTGCGGATCGTATCCAGGTAGACTGCCCATTCCTGATTCTGGACGACGGCATCGATACCCAGCACGTCTTTCCACATCTGCTGGATGGCGACGGCGATCTTTTCATGGCTTTCATTGGTGTTGAACATCAGCTCAACAGTGATTTCGGCGGGATCTTCGATCCCCTTCTCGTCCATATAATCCTGCAGTTCGGCTTTGGCTGCTTCGGGATCATATTTAATACCCAGATCCGGATATTCTTCCAGTGTCGGCGCAGCTAAAAGGCCGGGGCGGGAGAACCACTGAGCCGGAACCTGACCACCCTTGGTCACATTGTCGATCACAGCCTGGCGATCAACGGCATAGGACAAAGCGCGGCGCACGCGGGCGTCATCCACAAACTCAGCTGTGGTATTGAAGCCGTAGAAGTAAGTACACAGGTTTTCACCAATCGAGAGTTCTTTACTCAGAACCGGGTCGGCTTTGATCCGATCGAGTTCCGCAACCGGAACCTGGATCATACCCATCAGATTGCCGGCTTCGTATTCCGCCAAAGCGGCCGACTGGCTGAGGATCTGCAGATCGACTTCGTCAATTTTTGCCGCCGGGATAGCCGGAATGTCGATCGGCCAGAACGGGTTCTTAACCATCAGCAGATGATCATCATGCACCCACTCTTTGACTGCGTAAGGACCATAGGACTGGACATTTTCAGCCTCAACCCAGCGGTCGGCAGCAGCTTCGGTACATTCGTCCCCTTCGATCAGCCACTGCGGCGTTGCGTAAGTGACCCACAGGCCGGGGATCATGGTGTTGGTGGCGATATCGCGGATATAGGTGATTTCAAGCGTCGCATCGTCAACCGCTTTGACAGCCACATCATCCCGTTCGCCTTCACCGGCGAAGAAATCAGCAGCGCCAACCACATAACCGGTGATCATAAACGCGTAATCGGAAGCGGTGACCGGATCAACAGTCCGTTTGATCGCATATTCAAAATCATACGCGGTCACGTAGCGGACTTCGCCGTCACAATCCAGGACTTCTTCCACAGCGTCAGTCTCGGCATTATAGCGGACCCAGGGAACATCGGTGCGGAGCGTATAGGTATAAGCGACCGTACCGTCTTCAGCGACTTCGCCCTTGACCGTGTCGATGGCTAAACCGTTTTCAAATTCAGCGGTTTCTTCATTCTGGTTATAAATACCGGCATAAATGGACTGACCGACCTGGTTGGAACTGGTATCGGTTGAGAGACTGGGATCGATCGTCGGGATATCCGTCTCGGCAATATTCCAGGTCAGGACCTTATACGGAGCCGGTTCTTCTTCCGCCGGAGCTTCAGCTACGGGCTCTTCAGCGGCAGCTTCTTCTGTCGGTTCCTCAGCCGGAACTTCGGCTACAGGCTCTTCGGCAGCAGCTTCTTCTGCTGGTTCTTCAGCAGCGGCTTCTTCTGCAGGTTCCTCAGCCGGAACTTCAGTCGCCGGTTCTTCAGCAGCAGGTTCTTCAACGGCTGCCTCTTCTGCCGGAGCTTCGGCTGCCGGTTCCTCAGCGGTAGGTTCCGCCGCGGGTTCTTCAACGACCGGGACTTCAGTCGGCGGAACTGGGGTCGGAGTCGCCTGCTGCGAGCAGGAAGCTAAAACCATGCTCAGAACCAGCATTACGCTCAACAAAACAAACAGTTTCTTAGATCGCATTTCTTCCCTCCTTTTAAGGAACAAAACTGCTTTATAAAATTTACTTATCCCTGCCGGAAGTATGCAATTGCATACGTGTCCGACAGTCAATAACGAAACAAAAAAAATCCGAAGTTATTTCTTTTCGAGGCTAAAGTGACACGCGACATAATGCTCTTCAGAAATTTGGCGAAATTCCGGTTTTTCCACCGCACAAATTTCTTTCGCATACCGGCAGCGTGTCCGGAAACGGCAGCCTGACGGCGGATTCGCGGGAGAGGGCACATCGCCTTCCAAAATAATCCGCTGTCGCTTTTCTTCAACAAACGGATCGGGGAAAGGAACAGCGGAGAGCAGCGCCTGGGTATAAGGATGCGCCGGATTCGTATAAAGCTCATTTCGACCGGCCAGTTCAACCACAATTCCCAAATACATCACGGCAATCCGGTCGCTGATATGGCGGACCATGGAAAGATCATGCGCGATGAATAAATAAGTAAGGCCCAATGATTCCTGGAGGTCTTCCAAAAGGTTCACAATTTGCGCCTGAATGGAAACGTCAAGCGCGGAAATCGGCTCGTCGCACACAATTAATTTCGGTTCCAGCGCCAGCGCCCGCGCGACACCGATCCGCTGCCGCTGTCCTCCGGAAAATTCATGCGGGTAGCGGTTTGCAAACGCGCTGTTCAACCCAACCAGCTGCAGGAGTTCCTGTACCCGTTTTAACTGAGCGCTTCCTTTATAAGTGCCGTGGATCTCCATCGGCTCGGCGATGATCTGTCCGACCGTCATCCGCGGGTTCAGGCTCGCGTAAGGATCCTGAAAGATCATTTGCAGATCGCGGCGTTTATGCCGCAATTTTCCGCCCTTCAGCTTCGAGAGGTCATCCCCTTCAAAAAAGACATTGCCGGCGGTCGGGCGATGCAGCTGCAAAATCGTTCTTCCTGTTGTCGATTTTCCGCAGCCGGATTCCCCCACCAGCCCCAATGTCTCTCCGTTGTAAATATCGAAAGATACGCCATCCACCGCATGAATATACCCGGTTTGCCTGGAAAAAATTCCGCCTTTTTTAATCGGGAAATGCTTATACAGATTTTCCACCCGCAAAAGAACTTGCTTATCAGTCATCAGTACTCCTTGCCTGTTTTCGGATTCACCCAGCATGCCGCGAAATGTCCTTCGCCCTCGACCTGCATCAGAGTCGGATTCTCCTTCCGGCAGCGTTCAACAGCATATTTGCAGCGCGGTTCAAACGGACAATAGGAAGGTTTTTCCAAAAGCGTCGGCGGAAGTCCATCAATGGAAGTAAGCCGCCGGTATTCCATTTCATCCATCCGCGGCAGACTGCCCAAAAGACCGATTGTATAAGGATGCTGTGGATTGCTGTAAATATCTTTCACCGGGGCGGTTTCGATAATGTAACCGCCGTACATCACATTCACCCGGTCCGCCAGCCCGGCGATGATGCCCAGATCGTGGGTGATCCAGATAATAGCCATGCCCAGTTCGTCACGCAGGCGTTTTACCAGCTCAATGATTTGCGCTTGAATTGTCACATCCAACGCAGTTGTCGGTTCATCCGCGATCAAAATCTGCGGTTCGCAGATGAGCCCCATCGCAATCATCACACGCTGCCGCATACCACCGGAAAACTGGTGCGGATATTCATTGACCCGATCTTTTGCGTTCGGGATTCCGACTAAATCCAGATACTTAATGGCGCGTTCAATGGCCTCTTTTTTGCCGGCGCCGGTGTGGATCCTGAAAGGTTCCGCAGTCTGGTCGCCGATCGTGAGCACCGGATTAAACGATGTCATCGGATCCTGAAAAACAACGCTGATTTTCGAACCGCGAACCTTCCGAATCTGTTCATTATTCATTTTAAGCAGATCCGCACCTTCGAAGAGCGCTTCCCCCGCTACAACTTTTCCCGGCGGATTGGGGATCAAACCGAGCATAGACATCATTGAAACGCTTTTTCCACATCCGCTTTCTCCAACAATGCCCAGCGTTTCACCTTCTTTCAAAGCAAATGAAACGCCATTCACAGCGTGCACGATGCCTTCTCGAGTTCGAAACTGCGTCTCGAGGCCACTAACCTTTAATAATTCGGCCATGAAACTCTTCCTTTTTGTTATAAGAATTCGGGATCGCTTTTGTCATATAAAAATATATCATTTATCGAAGTAAACTTAATAAACTCAGTAAAAGAGATTTTCCCATCCAAAGAATGATCTTAAAAGTATAAGCGGGCCAAAACAAAATGTCAACTGGAAGCATTGGAAATAATGACCGACATATATCGGTTTTTGTACGGCAGCGAGCATCTGCCGTACCGGCTTTTTCGATTTGCTGCTCAAATCGGCGGGAACCGGCGCACGGTTTTCGACAAAATCGGCTTTTGTCACACGACCGATTTTGAATCAGGGAAATTCCCCTATCATTGAATTCCAGCGCCGCTGCAAGAATATTGTACTGAGGAATAATTTATGGAAGTATGTTATTTAACTTGAGAAGTATGGATTTTTGCAGCTGCGTGGTCCGGCCATTGGAGACCGGCATTAATCGTACGGTTATGCTTTTTATTATTTGGAAGGAAGGAATTCAAATTGTGAATCCACATAGACGGCCCCCCAAAATGCTCTTTTTTGTCCTTGCCGCGGCGCTCGGCTTGCTGGTTGCCGGATGCGACAGGATTAACCTGCGGAATGATCCGGAAATCCAAACCAATCTCGCGGTGGAGACTCAAATCGCGAAAGCATTAGCCGAAATTCCAAACAGTCAGACCAAAGCTGACATCATTGACGGGGCAGAGACGCTTGAACCAAAAATTTCCCTGATTTTTACCGGGGATCCGACAGAACCGGTATTATCAGCGTTGATCAGTCTTTTGGATGAATATCAGATATCGGCTTCTTTTTTCCTGTCCGACACATATATGACACAATACCCGGGAATTTCGCCGGTTATCGCAAAAAAAGGGTATAACCTCGGGCTGATCATCTTTCCGGAAATCACTTTTTATGAAAAAATTTCGGATAATGAAATCGTCCGGTCCATCAAGGCAAGCCAGCAAACGCTGAGAGAACAGACCGGTTTGGTTCAGAACCAGCTGATTTTCAACAGCGATTATGCAAAGGATTCCCTGATCACAATTAAAGCCTGCGGGATTGATGCGTTGATCTATCCGACGCATACGCCTTCTGCGGGAGATCTCGCCACCAAGGAAAAAGCGGCTGCTTACGTGGAAATGATCCCGATGGGATCCGTCGTTTCAATTCCGATCGGGGAGGAATCCGCCACATATATTAATGACAGCCAGCTGGAACCCGGCAGCGCAAACCCGATCATTACTTCAATTCAATGGCTGATTGAAGAATTCCTGAAGGAAGGCGTTGATTTTATCGACCCGCAGTACATTGAAAGTTTAACGACCCCGCAAGTAGATATTTCTTTCCTGCCGGAAGATTATGACGAAACCGAGCAGGCGGAAGTTTTCACATCGGTGAAAAATACTGCCGATTCCGTAACCCTATCCTTCAGCCACTTGGGGGATAAACAGACCATAACCGATCTTTTGGACACGCTGGGCACCTTGAATATCAAGGCCACTTTTTTCATAACCGGGAGAGAAGTCCTGCAATACCGGGATACGATCGCGCTGATCGCCGCCAAAGGACACAGCATTGAAAACGCCGGTTATTCAGGGGCCAATACCAGGCTGATGAGCCATGAAGAGGTGTATCTCGAAATTGAGAACGGAAGGCTCCTGATTGAAGAAGAACTTGGCTTTTCTCCGAAATATTATCAGCCGGAAGGCGGATTCGTCAATAAAACCATCCGGGAAGCGGCGTATTACGCCGACGTGCCGATCGTTTCTCCGAATAAATATCTGCAGAATAACCCGAACCTTACCGCGGAAGAGCTTGTAGCTCAGGCGGGGAGCCATTTTGAACCCGGCGATGTGATTGCCGTTGAAATCAGCTCAACGAACCGGATCAATGACCTGGTGAGGGCAATTGCGGCTGCCGTTAAGAAAGACCGGCTGACCTTTTTAACGGTCAGCGCCCTAATCGATACAGTTCTGAAAAGGTCATCCCTTCAGGAGATCGAGGGATGGGACCGGATTGCCGTGAATATGGATTTTGACCCGGATTCCGCCGTGACCGGCAAATACTTTGAAAAAATTTCAACGGAGGAACCGGTTGTTTTTCTGGCTTTTTACGATTGGGGAAACCAGGAAACCATCACGGCAATTCTGGATTTGTTGCAGCGCTTTGATATTCAGGCCAGTTTCTTCGTGCACGGAATGGACGCGGAACAAGACCCGTTGCTTGTACAGAAAATTAACGATAATGGGCATGATTCTTGCAACAGCACTTATCAAAAGGATACAAATGCGGTGGCGCTGACCAACGAGGAACTGCAGCAGGATCTGGTGCAATCTTATCAGGCAATCGCCATAGCAATCGGAGAAGCTCCGAAGCCTTACTACTTATCGTCCGTTCTGAAACGAAACAAACAGACGATCAATACGATCCTTGCGACAGGGATTGAAGCCATTATCGACTTGGGGAGCAAAGTCCCCACGGCAGGACTTTCAATTGAAAAAGTTTACCGGAACCTTTCAAATTTTGAAAATAACGGGCAAATAATCTGTCTTCCGCTCTCAGGCGGAGAAACAGAAAGCGAATTTTTACAAAAAATAATTGTTGAGCTGCAAGGGAAGGGCTTCGAATTTCAAAAACTGAGTGATTATATCGGATAGTCACCCGGTTCGGACAGCCGGGATAAAACCCGCGCTGTTCCCTTGGCTGGTTTCGCCGTTGCATGAAGAGAGAGTAAACAATGCCTGAATTCGTAAACCGCAAAATTCAACCAATTAAAATTTTCTTCATATTAATGACGGCCGCTGTCATGTCCCCTTCAATGTCGCTTATTGCGTCAGCAGCTTCTTTCGACAGCAACGAAACCAGAATCCAGAACTTGATTAATGAATTTCAGCATTTGGAGAAAAAAGCTGAAATTCTCAGTGAACAGGAAATTCTGGGCCAAAAAATTGCGCTGATATTTGAAGGTGAAAATAACCAGAAAACGGTCGACGGGATTATTGAAATCCTGAAAGAATATGACATACCGGGAAGTTTTTACCTGACCGGCATTTCGGTTTCGGAAAATCCGGAATCTGTGCAGAATATCATTCAATCCGGATTCGAAATCGGGAATTATGCTGCCAATGACAGCACCGCCATTGACAATCAGTCCATTGAAAAAATCGCCCGGACCATTTTTTCTTCGCAAAGGGCATTTGAGGCTTCGATTAATTTACTGCCGGCTACAGCCCGGGTTAACAGTTTTACCTATCCGGAAAAATTATTAAAAATAGCCAAAGCCTGCGGCATAGATAATATTATTAAACCGTCCGCCTTTCTCAACTACAGAAGTTTTTCGACCAAGGAAGATACGGAAGGATATGTCCGTCATACCACTTGGGGAACGATCCTCGCCATAAAAATTGATCAGGAGCTGGGTGAAACCGAATATGTGGACCAAGTGAAAGACCTGGACGAGAAACCCGCAGTTGATCCGGAGCCTTCGGTTGAACTGGATCAACCGAACGTCCCAGCGGAAGATCCGATCTCTGAAGATCAGGAAGAAAAACTGCTCAGGGTCGTCACCTGGCTGATCCAAAGCTATTTGGAAGCCGGATTTGAATTCGTTACCCCCCAGGAGATAAACAATCTGGCGGATCCTGAACTGTCCGCCGACTTTGGCGCGCAGCGCTCCGAAACGCCCGCCCTCTCTGAGATATTCGAAACAGCCTATACAACCCAGCGCGCAGTTGCCATTACATTCAATAACCTGACCGGGGGCAATGAAGAAGAAATTTATGCGCTGCTGGACAATTTGGACCGGTTTAATATTCAGGCGACTTTTTTCATAACCGGCCTTGAAGCGTTTGAGCAAAAGCCGTTGATCCGGGAAATCATCCAGCGGGGACATCAGGTTGAAACCGCCGGTTTTACCGGAAGCATTTCGAAAGATGACGACTACAACATAGTCTATAAGGAGATCCTGAAAGGGACAAAGACGCTGTTCCAGGAATTCGGAATCACGCCGCGATTCTTACGTTTTACCGTCAGCAATACCAGCGCAACCGTCCGTGAGGCGGCCAAAAATCTTAATCTTGTGCTCACTTCTTATGATAAGAATCCGCCGATTTATGATGACGCCACAGTTGATCAGACCATGGAATATTTTTCATCCGGATTTCACCGCGGCAACATCCT
>CALAEB010000510.1 GCA_937890875.1 uncultured Anaerolineaceae bacterium
GGTCTGCCAGATCCCGGTAGAGCGGATCACCAGCTTATCCCGGTAGTCCTCAGCAATCTTGATTTCCTCATTCTCGTTAATAACATTGTTTTGACTGATGCTTTGCAGGTTGGCAATGGTAATATTATGCCGAATATCATCAATCGCGTTCAGGCCCGCGCCTTTCCGGTCCTCCGTCAGATACATAATGCCTTTTTTAATCGCATCCGCTACGTCACGCAGTTCGATTTCTTTGCCATCTTTGAAAATTTTTCCGGTAATATTCTTTCCGTAAGCTTTTCCGAAAACGCTCATCGCCAGTTCCGTCCGGCCCGAGCCCATCAGCCCCGCAAATCCGATGATCTCTCCCTTGCGGACGTTGAAGTGAGCATCCTCGATGACACGTTTTCCCTCATAGAGCGGATGATATACATTCCAATTTTGTACTTCAAAGCATACTTCGCCGATATGGGACGTCCGCTTGGGATAACGGTCGGTCATCTCCCGGCCGACCATTCCTTTAATCACCCGGTCCTGCGTAAACTCGTCAACGCCTTTATACAGCGTTTCGATGGTCGCACCGTCCCGGATGATCGTAATCGCGTCCGCGATCTGTTCCACCTCATTCAGTTTATGTGAGATGATGATACAGGTCACACCTTTCTCTTTCAGCCCGCGAATCAGATCCAGCAGATGGGCGCTGTCCTGATCGTTGAGCGAGGCAGTCGGTTCATCCAAAATGAGCAGCCGGACATTCTTCGCCATCGCTTTCGCAATTTCAACCATCTGCTGTTTCCCGACTCCGATATCCTTGACCAGCGTCTCCGGATTTTCGTCCAGACCTACTCTATTCAACATTTCAATTGCTTTATTATGACATTCATTCCAGTCGATCACGCGGAGCGGACCGACTTTACGGGCCGTCTCGTTGCCAAGGAACATATTCTCGGCAATCGACAGATAAGGGATCAGCCCTAATTCCTGATGGATAATGACGATTCCAACCTTTTCGCTGTCGTTCAGATTATAAAATTTACATTCCTGCCCTTCGTAAATGATCTTCCCCTCATAAGTGCCGTAACCGTACCAACCGCTCAGAACATTCATAAGGGTCGATTTTCCGGCGCCGTTCTCGCCGACCAGCGCATGCACTTCTCCTTCTTTCACCTGAAAACTGACGTTATCAAGCGCGCGAACGCCCGGAAATTCTTTCGTTATGGATTGCATCTCAAGAAGAATTTTCTCCATTCCGGAAAAAACTCCATATTTGCAAAATTTATTTGCAGACCTTCCGATTTGATTTCTTTGGATTGAAATAAATTTTGCAAATATGGAGTTTTTTCCGGAATTGTATTTGTGAATCTGCAACCAATATTTCAACACATGAAAGCAAATACTGCAATTGCCAGAAGTATGAAGGCAGTGTGTCGCCAACCTGGTTTCCACACTGCCTTAAAGTCAGTCTAATAAATCAGCTGTGCCTTATTTCACTGTCAGCTGATCTTCGGTGTAATAACCGGAGTCGATTAACAGTTCTTTGTAGTTGTTGATATCCGCGAAGACCGGATCGTTCAGGTAGGACGGAACAACTTTGACGCCGTTGTCATAATCTGTGGTGTTGTTGACTTCAACTTCTTCACCGCTCAGGATCTGGCCGACCATTTCAACGGTCTTGGAGGCCAATGTGCGCGTATCTTTGAAGATGGACATTGACTGCTTACCGTTGATAATATTGATGGTGTTCGGGATGTCGCAGTCCTGCCCGGTCAGAACCGGCCAGTTTTCTTCGGTGAAACCGGCAGCCGTCAGCGAATTGGCGATGCCCAGCGCGAGGGAGTCATTCGGAGAAAGAACGACATCCAACGGCGTTCCGTCAGCATAGTAGCCATTGATCAGGTTGTCCATCCGGGCCTGTGCGTCATCCGTACCCCAGCCAAGGATCGCAACCGTCTCGAAGTCCTTCTGTCCGGAAGGATTCACAAGTTTGCCGGCGTCAACGTACGGCTGCAGGACATCGATCGCACCCTGGTAGAACAGGTGAGCGTTGTTGTCGTCCGGGGAACCGCCGAAGTATTCAATGTTGAACGGGCCTTCCGCGTTTTCAAGATCCAAAGCTTCCACAATGAAATCGCCCTGGAATTTACCGACCCGATAGTTGTCGAAGGAAGTATAGTAATCGACATATTCGGTACCGGTGATCAGACGATCGTAAGCGATCACAGGAATGCTGTTTTCGGAAGCGGTTTTCAGAACATCACCCAAAGCGCCGCCATCAATCGAAGCGATGACCAAAACTTTGACTTCGCTCAAAATCATATTTTCGATCTGAGAAATCTGAAGAGCAACGTCGTTGTTTGCGTATTCAAGGATGACTTCATAGCCGGCCGTTTCCAGCTGCGCCTTCATGTTTTGTCCATCCTGATTCCAACGCTGGAGGCTGTTGGTAGGCATCGCAACGCCGACTAATTCACCTTCAGCGAAGGCGGGGACGGCAGAAATAAGAACTGCTAATGCAAACAAAACAACTATTAACTTTTTCATCTATACATCTCCTTTGTTTAGTGTTACACCGGGGTTCCGGTGTAATTTTAACATCCGACAAATTTCAAACACCTGTCAATTTTAACATTATTTCGTAATCCGCAATGGTTCAAAAATTTAACCCAAAAGCGTCAAAACCGCTTCGCTCCCGAGATTCATCTTCCTGAATTGATTCTCGTTGGCATTTTTTGCACACATAACATGAAGAAAATCTTACGAATTGGTGACTTTTTTCAAAGCCCTCTGCCGGATTCCCTTCAGATCAGCCGGATCAGCAAAACCGGCCTCACAATGCGGCCAAGCGAACAAACGAATCCTTCAAATCACGGTAAAGCTGCTGATAAAGCGGGTAAGCGCGGTCATAGTACGCTGCACTTGCATCAAGCGGATTCTGGATAACATCCCCATGAATCAAAGCTTCACAGGCTTCGGGGACAGAACCGTATAATCCGGTCCCCACACCGGCCAATATCGCCACGCCTAACGCGGGTCCTTCTTTGGTGTCCACAGTTTTGACCGGGCAGTGGAAATTATCCGCCAGCATCTGCCGCCACAGCGGACCGCGTCCGCCGCCGCCGGTCACCATCATTTCTTTCGGTTCGATATTCATTCCGCGCAGAATGCTGATGCTGTCGCGCAGCGAATAACTGACGCCTTCCATCACCGCCCGGATCAGATGCGGACGCTGATGAATTCCGGATAACCCGAAGAAAACCCCGCGGCAATTCGGATCCAGATGCGGCGTCCTTTCGCCGTTCAGATAAGGCAGGTAGATCAAACGATCGGATCCCGGGGCAATTTTCTCAGCCTCAGCGCCCATCACAACATAAGGATCGACGCCCTGTTTTTCGGCTTCCGCCATCTCGGGAATGCAAACGGTATCCCGCAGCCATTTCAGCGAAAGTCCGGCTGCCTGATGGACCCCCATCACATGCCACGCGCCGGGGACGGCGCAGCAGAAGGTGTGAACTCTGCCCAGCGGATCGATCGAAATATTCGAAGAATGCGCATAAACGACGCCGGATGAACCGATGGTGGTAAAAGCCAGCCCGTCCCGCACGACGCCGGTGCCGACAGCCGCCGCCGCATTATCGCCGGCTCCGCCGACAACCGGTGTGCCTGCCTTCAGTCCGGTCTCGGCCGCAGCGCCGGACGTGAGAACGCCGGTCACTTCAGGAGACTCGTAAACCTTTCCGAGCAGTGATTCGTCAATCGACAGTTTTTCCAGCACTTCAGCCGACCAGCAGCGATTGGGTACATCCAGAAGCTGCATGCCGGAAGCATCCGAAACCTCTGTAGCGAATTCGCCGGTCAGCTTATAGCGGACAAAGTCCTTGGGCAGCAGGATGTGGGCGCATTTTTCATAGATTTCCGGTTCATTGTTGCGCACCCACAGAATTTTTGAAGCGGTGAATCCGGTCAGAGCCGGATTCGCCGTGATCGCAATTAATCGTTCCGCGCCCACCCGTTCGGTAATCTGTTCGCATTCCTTCGCAGTCCGCTGGTCGGACCAGATAATCGAACGCCGCAGCACATTGCCGGCTTTGTCCAGCATCACCAGCCCATGCATTTGGCCGGAAATCCCCAGCCCTTTGATTTCAGCCGGGTCCACGCCGCTCTGCGAGATCACAGCGGAAATGCTGGTCTTCGCGGCGTGCCACCAGTCTTCCGGTTCCTTTCGTCCCGGACGTACCGAGATCCACGCCAATTAAGTAAGCCATAGGGTTATCCGAACATGACCTGATTGAGGATGCCTTCCAGATATTCCTGGCGTCCGCTCTTATTCGTCTTTACATCGCCCATCTCAAGCGCATACTTTTCAAGTTCCTGAATGGTAACCGTGCCGTCGACGATCCGCTTGCCGATCCCGCTGTCATAGCTGGCATAGCGCTCTTCGACAAACCGGTCGATCCGCCCGTCTTGAATGATTTTGTCCGCGACACGCAGACCCAGCGCCATGGTATCCATTCCCATAATATGCGAAATAAAGACATCCTGCGGCTCAAAGGATGGACGGCGCGCCTTGGAATCAAAATTCAGGCCGCCGGAGGTGAACCCGCCCGCCTTGATGATTTCGTACATCGCCAGTGTGGCATCATAGACGTCATGCGGGAATTGATCCGTATCCCAGCCCAGCAGCAGGTCCCCGATATTCGCATCGACGGAACCGAACCGGCCTTCCGTCCGGGCGACCCGCAGTTCATGCTGGAACGTATGTCCGGCGAGCGTCGCGTGATTTGCTTCCAGATTCAATTTCATGTCCAGGTTATATTTGCGGAGAAAGCCGATCACGGTAGCCGCGTCAAAATCATACTGGTGTTTGGTCGGTTCCTTCGGTTTCGGTTCGATGTAATACGTTCCTTTGAAACCGATGCTGTGTCCGTAATCTGTTGTCAAATGGAGGAACCGGGCCATATTATCCAGTTCCAGCCCCATGTTGGTATTTAACAATGTTTCGTAACCTTCCCGTCCGCCCCAGAATGTGTAACCGGAGGCGTTTAAACGGACGGAAATTTCAAGAGCTTTTTTCACCTGCGCCGCTGCATAAGCGAAGACATCCGCATTGCAGGAAGTGCCCGCGCCGTGCATAAAACGCGGATTATTGAACAAGTTCGCGGTTCCCCAAAGCAGTTTCTTGTCGTATTCTTTCATCAATTGTTCAAAGAGATCCGCAATCTCATCCAGCTGCCGGTTGGTCTCACTCAGCGTCGCCCCTTCCGGCGCGATATCCCGGTCATGGAACGCAAAAAATTCGATGCCTAATTTGTCGATGATCTCAAAAAAGGCATACACCTTGGCTTTCGCGATTTTCATCGGGTCTGTCTCGCCAAAGGTCTTATCCGCCGTCGCAACGCCGAACATGTCCACGCCGGCGGCACAGATGGTGTGCCAATAAGCGGCGGAAAATCGCAGGTGGTCTTTCATTGCCTTTCCGGCAATCATCTCTTCAGGATTGTAATATTTATAGGCAAGCGGGTTATCGCTTTTCGGGCCTTCGTACTTGATTTTTGGTATATCCGGGTAGTACGCTTTCATATTTTCCTTTCCCTATGTGTTTAATTCATCGAACGTGACGATCGTGCACGTGCACGATGCCATTTGTTAATTGTACATCGCTTGAGAAGGCACAGTCAATCTGTAAAATGTCATCTTTGTCTTATGACATTGGACAATTCGAATTTCGAAGATCATTCCCGAATAAATAACGGCGGAAAAAGAAAATTTCAGCAAGGAATATTCCAATTCCGGATCGCAATCAAAAGCAGCCGCAGTGCGCAGCGTTTCGGGGAAGATTCTTTGTTGTTCTTTTGTTGTTGCGCTCCGCGCAACAACAAAAGAACAACAGGTTCTACCTCTTTATTCGAAAAGAATGTCCAATTCCGAATTGCGGTCAGGGAAGACTAAACGTTATATTTGATTTTTATATTCAATTCAGTGTAAATATGGTCCGAATCAGGATAATGATCGTTCAGAAGCACTTCGAAAAGCGTCTTAATGCTCAGATAGCCCTGTTCATAAGGCTGCTGACAGATGGTTGACTGAATGATGCCTTTTTTAATACCTTCAATCGCGGCAGGCGTCATGTCAAAAGTAAAAATCTTCAGGCGATTCTCCAGCCCCAGTTCGCAGACAGCCTGCAGTCCGCCGACAACGCCTCCGGCAATAAAACACAGCGTGTCGATTTCCTTATGTTCGGACAGCATCTTCATCGTCATCTGATAAGAGACTTCCTCATCGTCTCCGGCCTCAAGCACTTTGACAATCCTGCACTCGGGATAGGCTTCGCTCAACACGTGGCGGCAGCCCTCCACCCGTTTTTGGGCTCCTTCCAGCACGCTTAGACAGGTGATAACGCCGACCAGCGCTTTTCCGCCGGTCACGTAACCGATCATCCCGCCCAGCGTTTCGCCGCTCTTATAGTAGTCACAGCCGACATAGGCGATGTAATTCACTTCCGCCAGATCAAGGTTGAAGCAGACCACCGGAATACCTTCGCCGATCATCTCATTCAGCGTGTCCCGCACTTTCGGGTCGCTCACCGGAGTAATCGCCAGCGCATCCAGCCCTTTCTTCCGAAGCGATTCGATCAGCTCCAGCTGCTGTTGGGGATTATATCCTTTCATCTTCAACACTTTCACCGTGATCCCAAAATCGAAGTATTCCTGCCTGGCAGCTTCAATCCCAGCCAAAACATCGTCAAAGAATAAGTTCCCTTCGCTGCAGATTACCACACCGATCACGGTTACCCGCCGGTGCGTCGCCAGCGCTTTGGCCACCACATTCGGTTTATATCCCATCTCATCAGCAATTTTTCTGATGCGCTGCGCAACTTCATAATTCACGCCCGGCCGGTCATTCAGCGCCCGGTCCACAGTGCCTCTGGAAACTTTTGCAATTTTGGCAATTTCTTTGATCGATCCGGTCATTTCAGTTTCTTTTCCTGTTCACTCCGCTCCGGCGGATTCCCGTCACTTTGAGAATCAAATACGCAAGGCCACGGTTAAACCCGTCTTTTTTTACATAGTATATTCGATATTCTATCCGCCGTGAATGTGCGGCGGTAATCCCGGAAATTTGCCAGCAATTCGAAATTCAGGCAGGCCTTTCGAATAAAGAGGAAAAATTAATTGTTCTTTTGTTTTTGCGCTCCACGCAAAAACAAAAGAACAATTATAAAGAAACCCTCCCATATTTTGAAACACTGGGATATTGTTCAAACGGTTGATTTTTTTGTTCAGAGAAAGTATGATTTATCAGGATTCTAACTGCGAATTTGTTTTAAACCTGGAGTAAAACATGAAACGTTCAGAGATCAACCAAATTATTCGTGACGGAGAAGACTTTTTCCGCCAAAGCAATTTTTGCCTGCCGGAATGGAGCTTCTGGAGCTGGGAAACCTGGCAGAAGAAAGACAAAAAAGACATCCATGAAATCCTTGAAAAAGAACTCGGCTGGGATATCACAGACTTCGGTTTAAATAACTTCCGGGAGAAAGGGCTTTTCCTGTTCACTGTCCGAAACGGCGCCACCGCTGAAGCCGGATACGATAAACCTTATTGCGAAAAAATCATGATTCTGGAAGATCAGCAGGTCTGCCTGCTGCATTTCCACTGGGATAAAGTTGAGGATATCATCAATCGCGGCGGCGGGACGCTCAAGCTGCAGTTTTATAACGCCACAGCGGATGAAGCACTGGACAAAGTTAGCCCGGTAGTGGTTTATGTGGATGGGATCAAACAAGTGATTCAGGCCGGAGGGGTCTTGTCACTCGCGCCCGGACAGAGCGTCACACTTCCGCAAAGGCTATATCACAGTTTTTGGGGCGAAGGCAAGGTACTCATCGGAGAAGTCTCAAAAATCAATGACGACCACACCGATAACCGGTTCTATGAATCCATTCCAAGGTTCCCTGAAATCGAGGAAGATGAGCCGATCTATCATCCGCTGACCAAAGATTACAGCCGCCTTTCATAAATGGATACGAACAAACCTCCCCGTTCTTCCGCAATTGCTGCCGGCATTGTCTGCCTGGATATTATTCCGGGAATGGAAAGTATTGACGGCGCCGATTTCGACCGGAAATTTATACCGGGGCGGCTGGTTGAAACGGACAGGACCATCCTGAGCACCGGCGGCTCCGTTTCCAACACCGGTTTGGCGCTGCATCGCCTGGGAGTCGACACGCGGCTGGTCGCCCGGGTCGGCGAGGACAGCTTCGCGCAGATTCTGAAAGATTTATACCGGAAGATCGACGAAAGGCTGCTGGAGACGCTGATCACGGATCCCGAGCATATGACCGGGCATGCCTATGTGATCAACCCGAGCAATCAGGACCGCCGGTTTTTGCATCATCCGGGCGCGAGTGATTATTTCACCTCCGATGACGTCAGCCCATCGGTTTTGGAAACAGCGGGGCTTTTCCATTTCGGGTACCCGCCGATGATCAAAACCATGATCGAAAACGAAGGCGCGGAACTGGTTAAACTCTATCGGAAAGTGAAAGGCTTCGGGCTGACGACTTCCATGGATATGTGCGTGCCCGATCCGACACGCTCGTCAGGTCAGGCGCCCTGGATCAAAATTCTCGGGCAAGTCCTGCCCGAGGTAGACTTATTTCTCCCCAGCCTGGAAGAAATCCTCTTTATGCTGGACAGGCCAAAATATGAACGGATGACCGCCAA
>CALAEB010000511.1 GCA_937890875.1 uncultured Anaerolineaceae bacterium
CCTGTCGGATATTGGAAGACCCCGGAAGCACAGGCGGGTTACGAGGAAGCATACGGGGCTGCGATGGCCGCGCTGCCGGAGCCCGGTGAAGTTTATGATGTTCCGACCGATTTTGGTACTGTGCGGGTTTACCGCTGGTCGCCACCGCAGGCGGATGACGGGGCTCCGGTTGTTTTGCTGCCGGGACGTGCGTCCGGGGTCCCCATGTGGTCCGTCAATCTGCCGGGATTAATCGAGGCCCGCACGGTCTATGCCATGGATGCACTGGGAGACGCCGGGCTCAGTGTCCAAACTGCCAGTGTAAAGGATATCCATGACCAGAATCTTTGGCTGCTGCGGACGTTCGAAGCGTTGGATATCCGCAAGGCCCACCTGGTTGGGCATTCCTATGGAGGACTGACTGCAGCCCAATTTGCATCGGAATATCCGGAAAGGGTGGCCAGCCTTTCCTTGCTGGAGCCTGTTTTCGTGTTTCAAGGAGTTTCATTCCGCTTTATGGTCAAAATAATGGCGTTTTTCCTGCCGATTCCTCAGCGCTGGAAAGACGCGGTCCTGGCCGATATCGCGGGCACCGATGCGGATGAGATTGACCGGGATGATCCGGTGACGCGGATGATTGCGTTTGGCACCGAAGCGTATGTGTCCCAGCTGCCTTTCCCGCCATTGGTGACGGACGTGCAGATGCAAAGCTGGGAATTTCCGGTGTGGGTTGGTCTCGCCGGAAAGAGCAGTTTCAATAACGCAGCGGATTGTAAAATCCGGGCTGAAACAAATGTGCGGACCGTGGAAGTTAAAATCTGGCCGGAGGGAACACACTCGCTGCCAATGGAGTATCCCGAAGCGATTAACGAGCTTCTCCTGAAGTTTATGCGTGAATGGGACACTGAGAAGCAGGCGCCGGTTTTGAATCTGGCGGATTTAAAACGGGAATAAGTATTTGTTATGACCTGCGCTGTCTGGCAGCGGGAACGGGGCATGCCGAGTTTGGATAAAGCAAAGGAATACCGCGGAAGCAACCGTCGGAAAGCCCCGAACGAATTCAAACCGCGGCAAGTTAACGTTTAGATTTTCGGGTACTGTTTGAAAAAATTACCGGTTTCTGTATCGTTTATTCTTGACCGATGATCTTTATCACCTTTTGTATATATTTTCACAGACGATCGGGGTGACATTTTTCCTGATTTCGGATATTCACCTGAATTTACTTTATCAATTGCCCCGTAAGTAAAATAAAATGAGACAATAAATATAAACATATTTATTTGATGTTGAATCCGATAAAATTTGCTGTCTTATTATTCCCCACAGGAAAAAATAAGACAGCCTCCAGTACAACATGAACTTTGATCAGGTGCTTTTTTTTCTGGCTGTAGAACGGCATTGCAACTTTACAGTAGCCGCGGAAGACTGCTATGTCTCTCAGTCGAGTATCTCCAAGCAAATAAAACATCTTGAAGAAGAGCTTGGCGTTGCTTTGTTTGAGCGGGATAAACGATGTGTTAAACTGACGGAACAAGGTGAAATGTTTTCAAAATTTGCCCATCAGGTATCCTCACTTTACGATCAGCTTAAGACCGATATATGCCGGACTTCAAATCAGGGTCCGGTCACGATCAAAGTATCATCGATTCCGGTTCTGGAACAATATGGAATTATCCCTATTTTTACGGAATTCAAAAGGAAATTTCCGGAAATTCAGTTTGAAATCACCGAACATGACCCGAAATTTGTTCTGGACGACATTAATAAACGATCGGTAGATATCGCAATTCTTCGTAATTCTGGCCATTTGCCAAAAGACTTGAATTTACAGAATTTTTTTCCAGACGAATTGATCGTTATGACCAGCGATAAGCATCCGTTGGCGAATAAAACAGAAGTGGAACTCGCCGACTTCGCAGGGGAAGTTATTCTTTTGGGAAGGGTTACCGAACTAAATGAGATAGTCTACGATGAATTTGAAAAAGCGGGTTTCCGGCCTGAGGTCATTGAGATGAACATTCGATTCCGGAGCATCATTGAAATGGTGGCCAATAATGAAGGTATCTCTCTCGGCATGTCCAGGATGTCTACGCATCAAATGAATCCCCGGCTTAAGATACACTATTTGAAGAATCATCCGGTATATTTCTTAACAATTGTTGCCAAGCAATCGGCATGTGCAAGCATTATTTAAGGACAAATGTGCCGCAAAAAATTAACGGTGGCAACCTCTATAGTCACCACCGTTATCCCAGTTCAAACTCTCCTATGCCGTTCAGCGTGATATGGATTTCCTGCCGTCTCGTCTTATGCCCCTTGCTCTTTGGATTGTCCACCATTTCCGCTTCGTGGACGATAATTCTATCGATAAATGTCCTCGCCACTTCTGCCGTCAACTCTGTAATATCTGTGTATCGTTCGGCGAGTTTTATGAAGTTTTGAGCGCTTGC
>CALAEB010000512.1 GCA_937890875.1 uncultured Anaerolineaceae bacterium
GCTGATTGTAACCGCGGGCCTGTCTGGTTTCTCCATTCGTCTCCTTCTCCTTCCGGTTTTCGTGTTTGATAATAATACTTATCGAACCCTTGATGCTTTTCAGTTTATCACCTCACCGGCGCTTTTTCAAGCTGGAATTTAATAATTCATGATTCCGATTGAAGGCGAAACGAAAGATCCGGAATACTGCCTGATCTTGATTCGGTTGGATTTTTTGCCTTTATAATTAAATCAGGTTATCTTTAGGAAAGGGAACAGGAAACATGAGCGATAAACCTCGAGTTGCCGGAAGCACAACCATTGCTCCGGAGGTAATTGAAACAATCATTAAAATGACCGCAAGTGAAACCAAGGGCGTGAATCGGATTTATTCAAATTCTTCAAACCCCGGCGTGAAATTAAAAATCGAAGATCACATCGTCAATGCGGATGTTTATGTTATTCTCGACCATCGTCAAAATACGCTGAAAGTCGGCAAAAAGCTCCAGCATGATATTTCCAGAGCCATCTCCGAATCAATCGGGATGCAGGCGGGCAGTATCAATATTCATGTTGAAGACTTTGATTTTCCGGCAGCTGAGAATAAGCAATAACACATTATGATATTAAAAAACCAGTTAGAAGATGTTCCGGATACATCATTGCCATTCGGAGATGATCAGATCCAAAATGACAGTACGGAAGAAGTTATCGAGACAGTTGAACACGATATCACCGAAAATGTCGAAATCGATGACCGGACAAGAGCCCGCGGGGTCGCGCTTCAGGCATTATATGAAATGGATCTTTCAGAGCATCTCATCAACGTTGTTATCAGCGAGCGGCTTAAAGCAGTCCAGCTTGATGAAGAGCTTCAGGAATTTGTGGAGTCCATCGTCCTTGGGGTCGCACCATACCGAACGCTGATCGATGAGTTTATTGCGAAATATGCGCCTGAGTGGCCGATTGACCAGGTCGCGGTAATTGACCGGAACATCATCCGGATTGCGGTCTGGGAATTTGCCATATCGGGGCGGACACCGCTCCGGGTCGCCATTAATGAATCTGTCGAACTGGCAAAAGTATTCGGTTCGGAAAGTTCCCAAAGGTTCGTGAACGGCGTGCTGGGAAGCCTGGCAGAACATCAAAACGAGATTAAAACTGCCTTATAAAAAACTGCCCGGATTTGCGCGAAAGCAGATGCCGGAACTCGTTTTTGATAAAAGACAGCCTTTTTCAGAGCCGTACAGCGGGCTGCATTTCACAGTTTTTATCTGTAATTGTTTACAAAATCCAGTTTCTTTTTTTTCTATTCCATGTATAATTACTATTTGTTGAAAAAGGGCATCTTGGAAACTCAAGTGCCCTTCATAGCAATTTGTTTCTAAAAATTTTGAAATGCAGCGGATGCTGCATGAGACTCATTACTCTTGGAGGTATGAAGTATGGAAAATATTGGCGTTCCCGGCAAATATGGTCTAGAGAATTATGGTATTAAAAATGCCGGTAAGATTTATTGGAATGCCCAGCCTTCCGTCTTAGTTGCTGAAGCAGTTAAGAGAGGCGAGGGCGTCCTTTCTCCCGATGGCGCAATTATGGTTTCTACAGGTGCCCGCACCGGCCGGTCCCCTAAAGATAAATTCATTGTTGACAACGGAACTGAAGAAGAAAAGGGAATCGACTGGACAAGCGTCAACGTAAAAATTTCTCCGGAAAAATTTGATAAGCTTTACACAAAAATGTTAGGGTATGTCCAGGGAAAAGATCTGTTTGTTGCAGACCTGGAAGCCGGCGCCGATCCTGCTTACACACTTCCAATTCGTGTTATTACTGAATATGCCTGGTCGAACCTTTTCGCGAATGATCTTTTCATCCGCCCGGACCTTTCAGTTCGTCCGGATCGTGTTCCCGAATTTACGGTCATTAATGTTCCCGAGCTGGAAGCCATCAAAGGAGAAGACGGTACAAACAGCGAAGCTTTTGTCATTGTGAACTTCCTGAAAAAGATCGTTTTGATCGGCGGAACAAAATATGCCGGCGAAATCAAAAAATCCATCTTCTCCGTGATGAACCTGATCCTGCCGCTGAAAGGCGTCATGACCATGCACTGCTCCGCAAACGTGGGGAAAGACGGCGATACCGCTCTGTTCTTCGGCCTTTCCGGCACCGGAAAAACCACTTTGTCCTCCGATCCGGAAAGACTTTTAATCGGTGACGATGAACACGGCTGGAGCGACAACGGCGTATTCAATTTCGAAGGCGGCTGCTACGCAAAAATGATCAAACTGAGCCAGGAACACGAACCGCTGATCTGGGACGCAGTTCACAAATTCTCCTCAGTTTTGGAAAACGTGGTTTATGATGAACTCACACATGAAATTGATTTTGATGACGATTCTCTGACCGAAAATACACGCGGCGCCTATCCGATTCATTTCATTGACGGGATCGTGGAAGAAGGGCATGCCGGCCATCCGAAGAACATCTTTATGCTGACTGCGGACGCCTCCGGCGTGCTTCCTCCGATATCGAAGCTCTCCCGCGAACAGGCGATGTATTACTTCATGTCCGGTTATACCTCCAAACTCGCTGGGACTGAAACCGGAATCACCGAACCTCAGCCGAGCTTTTCCACCTGTTTCGGGCAGCCTTTCCTGCCGCTGCATCCCTCTGTCTATGCTGAGATGCTCGGCAAACGGATTGACGAGAATAATTCCAACGTCTGGCTGCTGAACACTGGCTGGTCCGGCGGTCCTTACGGTGTTGGTTCACGCTTCAAGCTGCCGTATACCCGCGCCTTCGTCCGCGCTGCGCTGACCGGTGGTTTTGACAATGTCAAATTTGTCACCGAACCGTTCTTCGGCCTTGAAATCCCGACCTCATGCCCGGATGTGCCGGCAGAAGTTCTGAACCCGCGCGATACATGGGCTGACAAAGCCGCTTATGATGAAGCCGCGAAGAAACTTGCGGCAGCGTTTGTGAAAAACTTCGGCAAATATGCTGAACGGACTTCACAGAAAATCATCGATGCCGGTCCGAAAGCCTGATTTGGTTATCCCTGATAAATCGAAAAGATGCGTGGCAAAAAGCCACGCATCTTTTTTTAAACTCGGTAATAGTCCACCCGGGATTTACAGCGGCGCATTGAACATCAATTGCTTTTTTCCGCTGACACTCTCAACATCCAATTCCAAAATAACAACTTTACTGACCGATGCCGGCTGGAATGCCTGGAACGTTTTTCCTTTGCCATATTTATTGACAATCGCAGTCAACCCTTCAATTTTCGCCGAATCCTCGGTTATGATCTTCATCCGCCCGATGCCTACCACACTTTCATAAATCGAACTCCAGGTACACGGGACCTCCGGATCTTTTTCAGAAATGTTATAAAAAATATCCGTTTCAAAACTTACCCGGTTATTTGTCCGAAGCAGCTCTATTTTTCTGCCCTCTGCAGCCGAATGAGCGAACAGACATATATTTCCCTCTTCATTAATAGAAGTAGCGAAATTCATTGGAATGATATATGGATATTTATAATCAATCATGGCTATGCGAAGAACATCGGCCTTTTCTAATATGCCGATAATTTCCGACCTGTCCTTAATTTCTTTCTCTTCTCTTCTCATTCAGGCTCCTGGATTAAATAATTGCACAATTTGAAGTCCAAACACAAAAAAGGGCGTTAATGCGACAGCTTTCTTCTTATCTGCTCCACGGAGAAGCAAAATTCCCGAAAACAGACCGAACAGAACCAATCCGGCCGCAATGGACAAAAGCCCGTCATACCAGCCAGCGATCATGCCAATGCAACCGCCAAACAAAACATCACTGAAACCGAACCCAATCTGGCCTTCGGATTGCCTTTTCATGATCAGCTGATAAATCCCAAATAGCAAAGCTGCCGGCACAAGAAACCCAACTATTTTATCGTACCATAAGATATGCCCGCGCTCTGTAAAAAAACAAAAGAAGAATAAAAGCAACTGAAATTCGAACGGCAAAAAACGGATCAAAATATCAATGTCCGCCAGTATTATCAAAAGGAGGCTGACTGCCGGCAGGATATCCGCCGGAAAACCGTGTTTGGTCACCACCGGGATTAAATAAAATCCGCAATTAAACAAAAAAGCCCACCGGATATTCCGGAAAGGGATCTGTTCAACTTCCCGGACGACGGAGCTCTGCACGCGGAATTTACGCCGGATGAACATACTGATGACACAGAATAACAACGCCAATCCGGAAAGAATTGCCGATACACCAACAAGAGAAATGATTCCTTTCAGCATTTCTGATTCAAATCCGTTCTGTTAATCTTTTCCGACCGAATTGTCTGACCAGCGTATTTTAATAATAACCGTGGTCAGCTGTATTCGCAAAATGCACTTTTGCCGGATCTGACAGAATCATTCAGCCCTGATCGCTTTTTCTTATTCGCAATTTCAACCAAATTTCGGAATTTCTGTGGCGAGGGTGAGATTTGAACTCACGACCAAGGGCTTATGAGTCCCCTGCTCTGCCACTGAGCTACCTCGCCATCAAGCGTTGACAATGTTACTATAAGCGGGATTTTTTGTCAACGCATTCGGCTGACAGGAGTTAAGAGCAGAGAAGGCTGACGACAGATTTCCGGACCGTTCTGTTCTGTGGCGAGGGTGAGATTTGAACTCACGACCAGGGGCTTATGAGTCCCCTGCTCTGCCAGCACCTGACCCCCAAAGGTTAATTAAATTAGTTCAAGAATCGACTGATATCCGCCTGTTCCAACAACAATATGATCCAGCATCTTTATTTCCAGCAAATTTCCGGCCTGCTGCACATTTTTGGTCACCGCAATATCCGCCGCACTGGGTTTTGGATCCCCGCTGGGATGATTGTGAACCAGAATAATCGCAGCCGCGTTCCTGGCGATCGGTTTTTGAAAAACTTCCGCGACTCTGACCGGGGAACTGTTCAAAGATCCGCGATAGAGTTTATCCGTTGCGACATGTCGGTTCCGCGTATCCAGGTTCAGCACCCATAATTCTTCATGTGTAAGCGAACTCATTTCATAACACACAAAATCAAATACATCCTCTGCGCTGCGGAAAGCAATTTTTTCGTTTTCGTCGTTCAGTACAGACAGCCGCCTGCCTAACTCCACAGCCGCCATCACCTGGGTCGCCTTGGCCATCCCGATCCCTTTTTGCTTGCTCAATTCGATAACGGATGTCCTTTTCAATCCGCTGAGCCCGCCATGCACACTCAGCAGCCGTTTCGCCTGGTCGATCACATTCTCGCCCTGCATGCCGTTTCGCAGCAGAATTGCGATCAGTTCATAGTTCGATAACGCATCCGGTCCCAACCGGGCCAGGCGTTCCCGCGGACGTTCCGCTTCTTCCAGATCCAAGATGCGGTTTGTAAACGGCTTTTCTTCATCGATATCGGACATATCCGCTCCATTGGCAGCCAAAAGTGCCGTTATTTTTTTGATAAATTATATCGTCTTTTGGATTGATCTTATGGTCACTCCCCGTAAATTTGGCATATTGGAATCACAAAAATCCGAGGAAAATATCTGTCATCAATTTAATATGGATTTATCGAAAAGCACTTGACATTCCTAATATTGTTAGGTAATATCCTAATATAATTAGAAAGGAGTACTTAATTATGAGGCTTACGAAATTTGAAACAGTTTATCAGATGACTTTCATGCCTCGCATATTTCCGGTAAACTGTTATTTAGTCGAAGAGACGAATGACTTGACATTAATTGACGCGGGCATGGATTTTTGCGGAAAAGATATTCTCAAAACAGCGTCCAGGATCGGGAAACCGATCACCCGGATCATACTGACCCATCCACATGCCGATCATGTCGGCGCATTGGATTCTCTGAAAGCAAACCTTCCGGAGGCAGCTGTTTTCATCTCCGAACGTGATTCTTTCCTGATGAACGGAGATTTATCCCTGAAACCCGGAGAAGAGAACACGCCAATTCGTGGAGGGTTCAAAAAGGACTTGAAGACACGCGCGGATGTTTTGATCGCCGAAGGAGATTTGATTGGTTCTTTACGGGCGGTTGCCGTTCCAGGACATACTCCCGGTTCGATGGCTTTTTATGATACGCGGTCAAAAATGCTGATTGCCGGGGACGCATTCCAAACCAGAGGCGGATTGGCCGTAACCGGCGACATGCGGATTCTGTTCCCATTCCCGTCTGCAGCCACCTGGAGCAAAAGACAGGCCGTACAAAGCGCGAAGAAAATAAACCAGATGGATATTCGGTTTCTGGCTGTCGGGCATGGGAATGTACTCGAAAATCCCGCGTCACTGATCAACGCTGCAATTCGGCGGGCAGAAGCTAAATTGCCGAGGCAGGTGTAAATTTGGCGAAAGCAGGACTAACGGAAGAAGCTGTGCGGCAGGCGGCCATTGCGATCGCCGATAAAAAAGGGCTAAATCAAGTGACGCTGAAAGCGATCGCCGATCGTTTGAGAATAAAAACGCCTTCCCTGTACACCTATGTGGACGGTTTGCCCGGACTGAATAATTTGCTGGCAGTTTATGGACTGCAATACCTGCGAAATGAACTTGCGGAGGCTGCGGTCGGATTATCCGGCAAAGACGCCGTTCACGCAATGGGAAGCGCCTATATCCGTTTCGCCAGAGAAAACCCCGGCCTGTATGAAGCCGCCCAATGGGTCAACAAGTGGCAGGACGAACGTACGGAAAAATTATCCAACGAGATCATTGATCTGGTTGGCAAAGTCCTGGCCGCTTTCCCGCAAGCGGAGAAAGACCAGACGCATCTCATCCGGATGTTCCGGTCGATCTGTCACGGGTTTGCTTCTCTTGACAGGAACCATGGGTTTGGTATGCCGGTCAGCGTTGAGGAAAGCTTCTTTTTTGCGATCGAAATGATGCTGGCCGGCATCCAGTCAAAATACGGCGAAAATGCCGGTTGAAAACATTTCTATCCGGCCGCTCGTCACAATGGGTCCGCTGTCCTGTTAATCGTTGCGGACAACCGGGCTGGCGCCTTCGTCCAGCCATTGCAGCCCCTGACGATACAGCTCATAAAAATGATGTGTCGGACCGTTGCCTTTCCCGATCTCAAGCGCGTGTTCGATCGCGGTGGTCACATACCGTTTTGCCCGATCCACCGCCTGCGGCACCGGCAGCCCAAGCGCAAGGTTCGACGCGATGGCGGATGAAAACGTACAGCCAGTGCCGTGGGTGTTTTTAGTCTCAATCCGGCCCGTCTCAAATTCAAAGAAACGGGACCCGTCATAAAGGATATCGACAGCATTCCCAATGGCATGGCCGCCTTTGACAATTACGTTTCTGCACCCCATTTGATAAATCTGTTCCGCTGCGGATTTCATATCCCCGATCGAACGGATTGATCCGGACGTGATTTTCTCCGCTTCAGGAATGTTCGGGGTCAAGACGTCGGCAAACGGAACAATGATCTTAATCAGCGATCCCACAGCTGTGGGATCCATCAGCGGCGCGCCGTTTTTTGCGACCATCACCGGATCAATCACGATATTTTTCGGCTGATATTGACGCAACTTTTCCGCCACCGCCTCCATACAGACCGGCGTGGACAGCATCCCGATTTTTACGGCGTCGACATCGATATCCTCGAATACGGCGTCGATTTGTTTTTGGATCATATCCGGCGAAATGTCCTGGATACCGATCACCCGGCTCGTATTTTCTGCGACAACTGAAACGATCACACTCATGCCAAAAACACCGTGGGCAGAAAATGTTTTCAGGTCTGCCTGAATTCCCGCTCCGCCGCTGCAGTCCGATCCCGCGATACTTAAAACTTTTTTCATTAAAATTTCTCCTGATCTGGCACTTCAAGTTGTTGATTAAATAAAAAAGACTTTCCGGTCAGGAAAGCCTCAAATACGCTGTATTACGCAGATGAAATTGCTTCCCTACGCCAGTGTTAACTGGAATCAGGTTCAAGGGGTCAGGTTTTAACCTTCTCAACTGTGGATAAGTTCCCCCGCAATTGTTCCAATTTATTAAATTTTTAAAACATCTTTCTGGCTTGATTATATCAAATTCATGTCACCAAGGCCAGCAATTCGAAGAAAATTTAGCTGGGCCTTTCGGATAAAGAGAGAAAATTTGATGTTCTTTTATTTTTGCACTTTACGTAAAAACAAAAGAACATCAAAGAATCCTTCGCTTATTTCGAAACGTTGAAGAAGATCCGGTATTTCGAAATATAAAAAGAATTAGGAAGTTCATCTCAAAATTCAATGCCTTTATCCGGCGCAAACGAATAGTAATTGAAACGATTTTAGTATATAATCCAACACAATGGAGAAATAAAAAAAATGTCAAATGAAAAATTACCTTCCTATGGAGGCCAGGCATTAATTGAAGGCGTCATGATGCGCGGAGGCAGCCATGTTGTTGCTTCGATGCGGGCCCCCGATGGTCATATCGAAGTTATCCATGAAACATTAGGCGGAATTTACACCAGCGGGATCAGGAAGATCCCCTTTTTGCGGGGTTTGATCGTGCTGTGGGATTCGTTGGTTCTCGGAATGCGATTTCTGACAGCCTCCGCAAATGTGCAGACCGGTGAAGATGAGAAGATTGAGGGTCCGGAAATGATTTTAACTTTAGTACTGTCATTTGGGATTGCGATCATTTTTTTCTTTCTGGGACCGGCATGGATTGCCCAATTAATTGAAAATCACACCAATATTTCCCAATGGCTCGGCCATTTAATCGAGGGCGTGCTCCGGCTGGCAGTGGTAATCGGATATATGGTTCTGGTCTCCCGAATGAAAGAGATCAAACGGGTCTTCCAATACCACGGGGCCGAACATAAGACGATCAATGCGTTCGATAACGGACAGGCGATCACATTAGAAAATGTCCGGGAACAATCCCGTTTGCATCCGCGCTGCGGAACGGCTTTTATGGTCACCGTAGTTGTGATATCGGTTGTATTATTTATCCTGATCGGTCCGCTTACCAATACGCTGGCGTCCAGATTAATCAGCCGGGTCTTGCTGATCCCCGTAATCACCGGAATTTCTTATGAATACATCCGCTGGAATGCACAGCACCTCGACAATCCCATCGTAAAAGTTCTCTATCGTCCGAATTTGCTGGTGCAAAAAATCACGACAGCGGAGCCGGATGATTCAATGATTGAGTGTGCGATCAACTCGTTCAACCTGATGCTTGCGTATGAAAACGGTTCGGAAAAGGAAATCGTGGGATGAGATGAACAAGTGGTGGTATCCGGTGATTTTGGCTGTGCTGGTTGGAATTCTTTTCAGCGGGATAATCCTTCTGATCGCTTCAGCGCCGCGCGGCGTTCCGATTGTGCTATCAAACCTTTCCACACCGGCCAAAATCCGTTTTGAAATATATGGAGCCATCAGACAACCGGGAGTATATTCCGCTCCCGCGAATATCCGGGTTGAGGATGCGGTTGCTTACGCCGGAGGCTTTACAGAATCGGCTGATATTTCGGCCAGCCACTTAGCCGCGGCCGTTTCCGACAGTGACCAAATCCTGATTCCTACCCGGGCCCTGTACGAGGCCACAATTACCCCGATGATCAAAAACAGCACCGGGGAGAAAATCAACCTTAACACTGCGGATATCGAAGAGTTGCAGTCACTTCCGGGAATCGGAGAAAAAAAGGCAAAAGATATCATCCATTTCAGAGAAACGAACGGCGGATTTTCCGATGTCGCCGATTTGTTGGATATTCCGGGTTTCGGCGAAAAAACCGTCGACCAATTTTTGGATTTGATCACGATCGAGTGAGGATAAGGAAACGAACTATGGGAATAAAAACAGACCTCGAAGAAGCTGTAAAAGAAGCGATGAAAGCTCATGATGAGGATAAAAAAAGAGTGTACCGGATGGCGCTCGCTTCCATCAAGTTTTCTGAAAAAAATCTCGGGAAAGGTCTTGATGAGGGCGAAGTTACCGCAATTATCCAAAAAGAAATTAAAATTAGAAATGAGACGTTAGCTGAAGCAAAAAAAGCCGGCAGGGCGGAAATGATCGCTAATGCGGAAGAAGAAATATCGCTGCTGGAGGCATTCCTTCCCAAACAGCTTTCTGCGGAGGAACTCAAAGCTATTGTGCTTGACGCAATCCGCGAAAACAACGCTCAGAGTATTGCCGATATGGGAAAAGTGATGAAATCCGTTTTGGAAAAAGCAAAAGGGAAAGCTCCGAATGATGTTGTCAGCAAAACGGTAAAAGAATGTCTGTTGAAAAATGATTGAACTCGAAAAGACGACCGCATCGCATCCTGAAAAAGCGAATTCGAATTTATGGCGGGCACTGATATTTATCATCAGCGTGTTATTAACGTTTGCACTTCTGCTGATCCAGATTTCGGTCAGGAAATCAAGTTACAGCCTGCAAGTGGGAGACGTTGCGACGCAGGACATTTTGGCTCCGAGAACGGTCACTTACGTCAGTGAAATTCTGACGGAGCAGGCAAGAAAAGACGCTGAAGATATGGTCGGCAAAGTGTATTTGCCGGCGGATCCGACCATTTCAAGAAATCAGGTACAGCAGCTTCGATACGCATTTCAGTTTATCACCACGATCCGTGAAGATGAATATGCATCGGACTTACAAAAAATTGATGATATCAACCATATCATGTATTTCCGGCTGGATGAAGGAACAATCAACCAGATACTGGACCTGAATGATGAAGATTGGGAGACGGTCCAAACTGAAAGCCAGCGTATCCTTGAACTTGTTATGCAGAATTCGATCCGGGATACACAGGTGATTTCCGAAATCGAAAACATTCCGACGATGGTGAATTACTATATTACACCGCAGAATGCGACGCTGATCAGCAGCATCACGCAAAAATTTGTGGTACCCAACAGCATCTACAGCGCCGAATTGACCGAACAGAGCAAAAAAGACGCTCGGAATGCCGTTCAGACCCGAGAAAGAACTTTTGTTGCCAACCAGACAATCGTATCCCGCGGGCAAATCATTACGGAATTAATTTACGAAGCGCTGAATGAGATGGGGTTGGTCTATTCAAAAGATAATACGCAAAGGTTCATTGCCGCGGGCTGTATGGTTCTCGGACTGGCTGTTTTCGCTCTGACCTTTTTCGGGTTGGGAGGCAGCTCAAAAAAAATAAATCTGCGGGAAAATATACTAATCGCTTTCCTTTATCTGGTCTTCCTTTTCTCGGCTCGGCTTCTGATCCCCAACCGCACCATTCTGCCGTTTATTTTTCCGATTCAGGCGCTTGGATTAACCATAGCCTGTTTATGCGGCAACGCATACGGATTTGTTTTTTCGATCATTATTGGGATTTTGGTACCCTACGATTTTACAGCTGCTATTGGCTACACGACATTTTATATCATTTCTTCGATCGTCGGTATTCTGGTATTACGAAAAGGCCGGCAGATTTCCTATTTTTTGCTGGCCGGATTAAGCGCAGGCGCCGTAGGGATTCCCATCATTCTAGCATATCAGTTTATCAACAAGACCGTTGATATGGCGGGGATTCTGACGTTGGCGGCAGCATCGCTGCTCAGCGGATTAATTTCAGCTGCGATTACGCTTTTCTCGCAATATCTGTTTTCGAGATTTATCGGCTTGGCAACTTCACTGCAACTGATGGAAATCATCCGTCCCGATTCGCCGCTGCTCCAATATATTCTGAACGCCGCACCCGGCACCTATCAGCATTCATTAATGGTCGCCAACCTGTCCGAACAGGCTGCCAAAGAAGTCGGCGCAGATTCGCTGCTGGTCCGGGCCGGGGCAATGTACCATGACGCGGGCAAAGCGATCAACCCTTCCTTTTTCGTCGAAAATCAGGTCACAGGGAATTTGAACCTGCATCAGGATATCTCTCCCAAAGACAGCGCAGCTTCGATTATTCAGCATGTGCCGGACGGCGTCAATCTGATCAAGAAATACAAACTTCCGGAAATCATCATCGATTTCGTCGAACAACATCACGGAACCAATGTGACCCAGTTGCAGCTGAATCAGGCAATGAACGGTCCCGACGCGAAAGACGTCAACATTGCGGATTTTACTTATCCCGGCCCCAGCCCGCGATCAAAAGAAACGGCGCTGGTAATGCTCGCAGATACCTGCGAAGCGCGCGCAAGAGCGGAAAAACCGAAAAATGATGAAGAAATCAATGAACTGGTGAAATCCGTCTTCGATTATTACAGC
>CALAEB010000513.1 GCA_937890875.1 uncultured Anaerolineaceae bacterium
GACGATCACGCCGAGAAGGATCTCAAAAAAGACGACCACAAACCCGACCATCAAGGAGATCCGCCCGCCGTACATCAGACGCGTCAGCACGTCCATTCCGTTGCCGTCGGTTCCCAGCCAGTGGACTTTGGATGGCGAAGCGTACATATCAATCAATTGCGATTCCCGCTGCGCGTAAACCGTGTAGGTCTCATGAACGCGGGACAGCGAGAAGGTTTCCTCAGTTCCATCCGGCATGGACACGCTAAACGCCGTTTCACCTTGGTGGATCGCTTCGTTGAGCGCTTTTTTGAAGTCGACCGAAAGGAAGATATCCGGGGAGATCGGGTTGACAGTGATGTTTGACAATGACGCAAATGCATTTTCAGTGTCGTCCTGGCTGCGGTAGATGGTCGCAGCGTCCTCTGTGATTTCAATCCGATAGGGGATACCTTCGACTTCGAAAGTCTCAGCTTCGTTGATCAGCGCGATCTGTGCCTGTTCGACGAATTCAACACTGTTGAGGAACGGACGCGCCTCGGGCTCATAAGCGTCAAAAATCAGTTTTGTCGCCAGCGCAATATTACGGGAGACGGAAATCGTATTCAGTTTTCCGCTGCGGGATGTGAAATATGCTTCGCCGTCATATTCGAACGCGGACTGGCCGGCTTTGAGCGCTTCTTCTGCGGCCGTTTTGAAATCTTCTGTCAATTCGACGCCTTCCGCCGGGGTGAAGCGACCCTTGCCTGCCAGAACCATCACTTCGGTCAAAGGCCTCAACTCGGAAATCACATAGAAATCCTCTCCCTTTTCGCTGTAGGTATATTCTTTGTTGCCGGCGCTGAAGACGGAGTTCCCCTTGTTTTTGGCCAGCACAAACTGGGCGACAGCCGTGCCGGAGAAGCTTTCTCCGTCCTGCACGATATATCGCAGATCTTTGTTAATCGCCGCGGCCGCATACTCCTTCGGAATCAATTCATATTTGCGGAAAACCTGCTGCTGCCGATAGGGGCTGAACAGTCCGCCGACAAAAGAAAACAGGAACATGAAAATCAGGATTGCCAATCCAAGAATCGCCAGACGGTTACGGATGAACCGTCTGAGAACCAGCATGGACGGTGACAGCACCTTGATCCGTTGGACATCATCGAGATGGATCTCCGCTTGAGGGGCATCAGGATCCTTAACTTCGCCGGGATTTGTATTAAAAGATTTGTTCTCACTCATCGTTCCCGCTCCTGTTAATCGATTCGTACGCGCGGATCAACGACCGCGTACATAAAGTCGGCGACCAGCAGACTGACCTGGGTCAGAATGATGATCAGGACGGAATAAAACATTGCAAAGGGGATGTCGCCGTGGATCAGCGCGTAGTAGGATATATACCCGATCCCGGGAATCTGAAACAGTGTCTCGGTGATGAACGAGCCGGTGAACATGTTGGGGATCAGATAAGAAAAATAGGTGACCAGCGGGATCAGTGTATTTCTGAAAGCGTGCCGGTTCATGACCACGTTTTCGGACAGTCCCTTGGCGCGGGCGGTACGGATGTAGTCCGCGTTCAGCACTTCCAGCATGTTGGTACGGGTGAAGCGCATCAGGCCGCCGATATTCAGCATGGCCAGCGTGATCACCGGAAGTACCAGATGTTTCAGCATATCCAGAATTTTGCCCCAGAGATCCAGCTGTTCATAGTAACGTCCGACGATGCCATACAGGTCGAACCAGCCCAGTTTTACCGAAAAGACGTATTTCAGAACCGTTGCCAGGAAGAAGGTCGGCATCGAAATACAGACGATCGAAAAAAACGTGACAAAATAATCCGTCTTGCTGTATTGTTTGCGGGCAGCGAGCACCCCCAGCGGGATCGAGATGAACGTCTGTACCAGTAAAGTCACGATGTTCAGGAAGACCGAATACCAGATCACCTGTTTGAACTTTTCAACCACGGGAATGGCATATTCCCAGGAAACGCCGAAATCGCCCTGAATGGCGTTTTTCCCCCATTTCAGGAACCCGGTGACGATATCTGTGTCCATGCCGTACGTTTCGTTCAGCGAGGAAAGGATTTCCGCGTAGCTGGGAGCGCCGGGGGCGGTGGATCGCTCGCGGGCGATCTTTTCAAAATAAGATGTCGGCAGCAGCCTCAGGATCGAATAAACCAGCAGCGAACCGAAGATGACAATGAAAAACGAGTAAACGAATCTTTTTAAAAGGTATTTCGTCATGGGAGCCTTTTCAGCTCGTTGAGTTTAACATGACAGGAGCCGGGGCGGAACGCGATTGAAAACCAGGTGGAAAGGATGTGGTTATATCCTCCCCACCTGGTTTGATAGGCTGATTAATTCAGGTCAGTTCCTGTGGTTTGTTCCCCAAACGGTTGGGATTCGGACGTTCCTGACGGAAGAACAGCGGAAAAAAGAAGCCTGTTCCCCGGTCAGCATCCGATTGGCTGTCAGTACTCAACGATGATCCTCAGACT
>CALAEB010000514.1 GCA_937890875.1 uncultured Anaerolineaceae bacterium
ATAAGCCACCGGCGTGTTTGTTTGCAGCCGGGCGGTCGCAGTGGCTGTCAGTGTAAGTGTCGGGGTGGCTGTTACGCTGCTGGTGACGGTAGGCGTTGGGCTGGGTACAGTCGGGGTGGAGGACGCTGTCAGGCTGGCCGTCGGGGTTAAAAACAGAATCTCTGATGTCTGTTCATACCAGCGTGTCTTTTCATAATCCGATGCTTTGATATAAGGCTGATTCCGTTTGGACCAACAAAACCAGCAGAAAAAGAATCAAAAGAAATTGCGAGATACAGGATTTTTGACGTCTTTGTTTTCGTAATTTAATTCTGCGTTCAATCAGGTCAGGCTCGGGTCCGGTTTTTCCCATACGGCTCACATATTGCTCAAATTTGGTTTTATAGGATGGTTATTTCCGCACTGTCCCGCTGCTCCTGCAGCCATTTTTCCAGCGTCTGACGCTGTATGATTTGTAAAGTCTGGCTGTTCAGTTTATGGTCTGTGCTTTTCTCAGCTGCGAAAAGGATATGGAACCCGATTTCCGTTTCGATCACATCGGTATAGGTTCCCGGTTCAAGCGCGAACAGCGCATTTTCCAGCTCCGGATAGACGAGGATCCCTTTCGGAATCCAACCCATGTCCCCACCGGTCAGGGGATCATTCTTTTGGGCTAACTCAACGAAGGACAAGCCTAAATCCAATTTGGATTTCAAATCGTTTGCCTCGGAAGCGGTGTCGGTCCGGATCTGATAAGCATGAATTTGTTCAATTGCGCTCAGCCGCTCGGCAAAGAGTGTCTCCCGCATCCGGGCAGCCGAAATTTCTCTTTCCAGCGCCCTGCGCAACCCATCATCCGAATAATGGTACTGTTGCTGCCAGTTTTTAATGGCTTCTTCCCCTCCAGCCTGCGCAGCAAGTTCCTGGATTCTGGCCTCGATCTCCTCCGGTTGAATTTGCAAGCCTGCCGAACGGGCGGCTGACAGAAAAATCGTTTCGTCGATCAGCTTATCCAGCGCTTCCTGTTTTAACGCATCCTCAGAAATGGACTCGGCGGTTGTTTCAGTGTACGCTTCCCGCAGGTTCTCCAGCGTCGTATTAAAATCTTCTTCCCAGATGTAAATTCTGTTGACGATGGCAACCGAAGGCGGCGGAGTCGGCGTCAGTGTCGCAGTGGGGGTGAGCGTCGCTTCCGGTGTCAGTGTCGGCGTCGGGGTTTCGGTTGAAAATTGGATCATATTTTTGAATACGGAACAGCTGCTGGAAAGCACCGGCAAAACGAGCAGGAAAAAGATGAGCGGGGAAAATTTCTTCATGCAAGTATTATAAAGCAGTGCCGGCTCTTTGAGCCTGAGAACCGGTAAGTATAGTAGAAAATCTGAAGTTAATATCCCATCCCTGACCGCGGAAAAGAGAACCTGAGACGGGTAATATATAAACGAACAGGATCACGACGAATACAAGATTGGATCTTTCTTTACGGGAGACGGGATAGCCTGGGCAGCGTTTCCCCACCAACCACAATCCGGATCGAACGGATGACGACCGGATTCAGCGGACGGTTCCACCTTTCAGCCCCTTCTGTTTCCGTGTCCGCGATTCTGTCCAATCCTTCATATCCACTGAGCATTGTCCCGAAAGCCGCGTAACGTCCGTCCAATTGGTGAGCGTCCTGATGGACAACAAAGAATTGCGTTCCGGCTGTGTTATAACCGTCGTCGCGCGCCATACTGATCGCGCCGCGGCAATGTGTGATTGAATTGGGAAATCCGTTTTCCTGAAATTCACCGACAATGTGAAAACTGCTGTCCGTCATGATATCGTTATCCGGGCTTCCGGACTGAATAACATACCCTTTTACGATCCGGCACCATTCCAGCCCGTCATAAAACCCGGAATTTGCGAGGTCGATAAAATTTGCGACGGTTACTGGCGCTTCCTGCGGAAAAAGCTCGAAGGTCATTTCACTGCCGTCCTGCATTTGGATGATTGCTTTGATCATGATATCCCCGCCTCTTTTTCAAATGATCCTGCCTTTGGAATTTTACCGTAACAATCTGATATGCATCAGAAATTTGAAATTTAAGAATCCCGTTTTTTCACAATGGCAACGCGGTATCTTCTTTCCATAATTTACGCAGGCTTTGATACCCGAATCATGATTGGTTAGGGGAAAAAGTAATGATTGCTGATCGTAAATTTGAAATATAGCCGTAAGCTGAATTATGGCTTGAGCGCAGAGGCATGAAACATGTTTATGCTTTTGACAATTAAGCCATATCAGGATCAACCTGAGCTGGTCCAGTCTATTTGTGAAGAATTTTAATATTCGGGCTGCGGAGTATTGCGGAGTATTAAGGAAATAAAAAAGGCATCCCTTTTTTTGAGACGCCTTTTCCTTCGAAATCAAATCAAAAATTATTCAGCGATATAGGCTGTTTTCAGATATAAAACGTCAGTCGGGGAAAGATAATATCCCTGAACGGTATCTTTCATCAGCAGCATGTTGTTTTTATAGTACAGCGGCAGTGTCGGATATTCTGACGATGCGAGATTATCCGCTTCCTGCATGATTGCCACGGCGGCTTTCGGGTCGGTCTCGACCTGAGCCTTAGTGACCAGCGCATCATATTCCGGATTGGAGTATCCGACCAGATTGTTCGGATCTCCGGTAACATACAGCGGCAGGAAAGTCATCGGGTGCAGGTAGTCGCCCGACCAGCCCATGGCGCCGATCTGGTAATTGCCGGCAACGTGGTTGTCATAATAAACGGCCCATTCTTCATTGCTGATGTTGACCTTGACGTTGAGGTTGGTCTCGAACATCTCCGCCAGTGCTTCAACAACTTTCTTGACAGTGTCGTTGGTGTAATAGGAAAGCTCAACTTCCGGGAAACCTTCCCCGTTCGGATAGCCGGCCTCGGCCAGTGCCGTCTGCGCTGCTTCCACATTGGCTACCTCGGACAGTTCGAATGTCGAACGACCATCCGTGAAGTCAACGCCATCCACGGAATAACCGGGAGCGATATAGCTGAATGCCGGAACTGCGTCATTTTGAACTACGTCATAAATGATGGATTCGCGGTCAATGGCCAGGTTGAAGGCTTTGCGGACCAGAACATTATCAAACGGCGCGGCTTTGTTATTGAAGTCATAATATACGGTGCCATAGGCCGGAGCAACAACGACGCCGGCTTTTTCCGCTTTCAGGCGGGCGATATCGGAGGCGGGAACCGTGCGGGATCCGTCGATTTCGCCGGATTCATACGCTGACAGCGCGGTTGCAGAGTCCTTGATATAACGAAGCGTCACTTTATCCAATTTTACGGTTTCGGCGTCCCAGTAATTTTCATTTTTCACCAAGATAACGCTTTCGCCCATGTTGAACTCGCTGACTTTGAACGGTCCGTTGACCACATAGGTCTCAGGAGAAGCGGTCCATTTGTCGCCGTTGGCTTCGATTGTCGCTTTCTGCACCGGAACAAAAGTATACATGGTCAGCAGATCGGTGAAATATGGCGTCGGATTCAGCAGTGTGATTTCTAGTGTGGTATCATCCAGCGCTTTCACACCCAGTTCTTCTGCGGTCGCGGTTCCGTCGTAATAAGCCTGGGCGTTCACGACATAATCGGTGACCAGCGTCAGGTAACGGGCGGTTGTTTCCGGCGTCAGAATCCGCTGGAAAGTATAGACATAATCCGCAGCGGTCAGCGCTGAACCGTCGCTCCATTTCAAACCTTCGCGAAGTTTGAAGGTGTAGACGGTACCATCCTCACTGATCTCCCAGCTTTCAGCATTTCCGCCGGTAACGGAACCGGTTGCGGGATCCAGCGCGGTCAGCCCTTCAAAGGCGTTGTTCAGAAAAATGGACGCGAAACTGTTGTTGGTAACGCTCGGATCAAAACTATCC
Organism: uncultured Anaerolineaceae bacterium; assembly: GCA_937890875.1. Classification (GTDB taxonomy): domain Bacteria; phylum Chloroflexota; class Anaerolineae; order Anaerolineales; family Anaerolineaceae; genus Flexilinea. The sequence continues at coordinate 3,890 of CALAEB010000514.1, forward strand.
GGTTCGTTTTGCAGCGCGAATGTGATTTCACTTTGCGCTGAGACAAGCATAGCGGACTGTGCTAAGACAAGCAGCACAGCCAAGCCGGCGAGGAATAAAAATTTCTTTGCTTTCATATCGATTTGTTCCTTTCAATAAATTTTTTCATTGTACACTGACCGGATAGGGATCATGCGATCAGTGGGGCAATCATAAGCAATCTTTTTTTTCGTCCGAAAGGGATTTCGGTCTTTCGAATCCCCGGTGGTAATTATGTCCATTTATAGCAATTCGAAATTCAGACGAGCCTTTTGAATAAGGAGAGAAGTTTTGTTGTTTTTTTGTTTTTGCGCGGAGCGCAAAAACAAAAGAACAACAAAGAATCCTTCCTCTATTTCAAATCGCTGGTTCATTTACGAATACAGATGACAGGCTGTAAAATGTCCCGGCGCAGCTTCTTTCATTTCCGGCTGAACCTGACTGCAAACCGGCATCGCGTGCTTGCAGCGGGTATGGAAGCGGCAGCCGGATGGCGGATCAATCGGGCTGGGCAGGTCTCCTTCAATGCTGCTGGCTTTTTTCAGCCGGGCAAGCTTTGGATTGGGAATGGGAACGCTGGCCAACAACCCTTGCGTATATGGATGCAGCGGATGATGGTAAATTTCCGCTGCGCTGCAAAGCTCAACCAGCTGCCCCAGGTACATCACGCCGATATTGTCCGAAAAGTAACGCACCATGGAAAGGTCATGCGCGATGAAGAGATAGGTCAGCCCCAATTCCTGTTGAAAGTCTTTGAGCAGATTAATGATCTGCGCCTGAATTGAGACATCCAGCGCGCTGATCGGTTCGTCGCAGATGACGATTTTCGGCTTCAGGATCAACGCCCGCGCGATGCCGACGCGCTGGCGCTGTCCGCCGGAGAACTCGTGAGCATATCGTCCGCCGTG
>CALAEB010000515.1 GCA_937890875.1 uncultured Anaerolineaceae bacterium
CTGCACTTCAATCTCGCCAAAAGCGCCTTTCTCACGGAACTGCTGGAAAAAATCGCGTGGCAGGTTCGGGATACCGGATATGATTTTACGACGATCCCTGTGCTGTATGATGAACAATACGAAAAAATCCCATTGGTTGAAATTGAGGGATGGGATGCGATAAGGATGAATCTGGAGTTTGATCCGAACGCCGCGGTTCATGACTATTACGAAGTTATCGGAACATCCGAAAAAACCCGATTTATCACGTTTGACGACTGGGCGGGCGACAGGATGATCACCCATATTTTAGACACGCTTGAGCGATATAATGTCAAAGCGACCTTTTTTATCCGGGCTGCCGGAGCAGAAAACAACCCGAACCTGGTTCGGGCAATCGCCGAAGCCGGTCACGACGTAGCCTGCCATACCTATTCGCATGAAGCCAGCTATGTCTTTTTGGACGCGAAATCAATGCAGGAAGATGCGATCCGCTGTTACCAGGTTCTGACCGAGGCAATCGGCCGGCAGCCGACGCTTTTCTTCCGTTTTCCAAGACATGAGGTTTCAAAAACCGCCATCAATGCGATTCTGGCCACAGGATATACCAGCATCGTGCAGGGAGCGATCCGGCCCCCCGATTATGAATGCTCAAAAGACTGTGTAATCAGGACAATCTACAAAGATGAAAAGAATTATTACCGGAATGGTGAGGTTCTTATTCTCCATATTTTGGATAATGCAACCGGAGGAGCTGCGCTGCCGCAAATCATTGAACATTATCGTGCGAGAGGATATAAATTATCCAAAGTCAGTGATTTCATTCCGGCCCATTAATCAAGTAAAAATATAAAGAAAGATTGAATTGGACAGAATCGAATATAGCAGAAAGGGAGGAAGAATATGAAACTGCGAACCCATAAAAAAATCATTTTAATTGCTGCAGCCCTTTTTTCCCTCTGTATTCAACTGCCTGCTCCCGCGATGCAAACGCCGGATGACGACATCCGTATACAGAATATCATCAGTGAATTTCCGACACTGACCAGAAAAGCCGAGATTATCGCAGAAAAAGAAATTTTGGAGTCCAAAGTCGCGCTTATTTTTGAAGGGAACGCCAGTGAGACCACAATCAGTAAAATGATCCCGCTGCTGAAAGAATACAATGTTCCCGCGGTATTCTTCTTATCCGGAATTTCGGTCGTTGAAACGCCGGAGATTATCAAAAATATCGTGCTCTCCGGATTTGAAGTCGGGAATTACTCGCTGAACGGTGAAAAAGAGATGGAAAAATTGCCGGTCGATCAGGTGATCCGGAATATATTCTCCGCCCAAAGAATCATCCGGAATTCAGTCGGGATTTCACCGGTAATGATTCGTTTTAATGGCTCGGAATACACCGATAATTTGTTAATCGCCGCCAAAGCGAGCGGGCTGGAATATGCTATTATGCCTTCTGCCTACCTTAATTACAGAAGTTTTTCGACCCAGGAGGAGTTAGAGGGTTATGTCCAGCGGACCCGATGGGGCTCCATCATTTCGATCAAGCTGGGGCAGGCACTGGACGAAGCGGAATATATGGATGTGTTAAAAGACCTGGATGAACGCCCGGCGATCGACCCGGAACCATCCGTTGAAATTCACGATGAGGAAATCGAGGAAGAAGTAATTTTAAAAGATGAGGAAACTTACCTGATCCAGATGCTGGAATCTCTGCTGAAGAGCTATTCGGAAGCCGGTTTTGAGTTCGTTTCCCCGCTGCAGCTGAACACGCTTTATGACCCGGAATTCGCCATGAATTTCGAAGAATGGCGGGTTCCGAATCCCACGCTTCCCGAAGTTTTTTCATCCGCTCATACGACGCAGCGGGCGGTTGCGCTCACATTCAACCATTTGGCGGAGACCGATCAAGAACTCCTTTCATTGCTTGATACATTGGATGAGCTGGAAATCCAGGCGACCTTTTTTGTCACCGGGCTGGAACTGGTTCAGCGCAAAGCAATCATCCGGGAAATCGCTGAAAGAGGGCACCTGGTTGAAAACGCCGGATTCTCAGGCAGGCTCACAGAAGAGATGTCCTATAATGACATCTATAAAGAAATATTAAAAGGGAAAAAATACCTCGAACAGGAATTAGGCGTCGAATCCAGATTTTTCCGTTCGCTATCCACAATCGGGATTGCCAGTGATCTTGTCAGCGAAGCAGCCGCCAATATCGGCGTGGTTTCAACCGGATATGACAAAAATCCCCGAATCGAACCGGAGAGCACCACGGAAGAAGTTATGACCTATTTCGCCAACGGTTTCAATCGCGGGAATATTCTCTTCTTCACGACAGACGGCTATCCCGCTTTAAATGACCTGATTGGGAAAATTGCCGCTCAGGTCCGGGACACCGGGTACGATTTCACAACAATTTCCGCGTTATATGACGGCCAGTACAAGAAAATACCGCTGGAAGAAATCAGAGGCTGGGATACGGTAAAAATGAATCTGGATTTCGATCCGGAAGGGCAGGTTTCCGGGCATTTCTATGAGACCATCGGAACGCAGGACAAGACGGTTTTCCTGACCTTTGACGATTGGGGAAGCGATAAAACAATCACCAAAATTCTGGACAATCTGCGGGAAAGAAATGTTAAGGCGACTTTTTTCGTGATCGGAAGAGGTGTCGCATTGAATCCCAACCTGCTCCGGGCAATTGACGCGGAAGGGCATGATATTGCCTGCCACAGTTATGAACACGAGGCTAATTTTGTCAATTTAGGCGCCGAGCATATTCAGAATGACGTGGTCAAATGTTACCAGACCATTACCGAAATTATCGGCCGAGAGCCGGAACTGTATTTCCGCCTCCCGAGACAGGAAAGCAACATTTCAGCCGTGAATGCGATCCTGGCGGCCGGTTTTACCGATATTATCCAATCTTCCATCAGCACGGGCGATTACCATCTGTCAAAAGATGAAGTGTCGAAATTCGTTTCCGACCGTGTGCATCGGGGAGCAATCATTATCATGCATCTCACGGACCATTCCTCCGGGGCCGATTCGCTGCCGCAGGTGATCGAACACCTGCGTGCAAGAGGATATAAAATTGCAAAGCTCAGTGACTATCTGGAAAGAGAATAAAGGCATCCACCATGTTTCGTTTTCTGAATAAAGACAAAAATAACAGCAAGGCAGCCGCTCCGAAGGATATTCTGCTTCAACCCAAACAGGACCGGCGTATTTTAGCGCATGTCCCGGACCCTGAACAGATCCGCAACATTTCGGACCGGCGCGGTTCGGAAGCGGTCACCCCAAAGGACCGCTCACCGCATGCCCGATATTCCGGGCAGCGCTATCTCGCAAAATTTTCCGTCTCGATCGTAGGCGTCTCAGAAAGCGGCATCTCGGTCACCTACTCCGGGCAAAGCATTGATATCTCCCAAACCGGAATCCTGATCGCCTTTGAAGACCGGTCGACCCTTCAGCGGCTTAAAAACACCCGCGGGGTTTCCCTCTCATTCCGCATCCCGGAAGGCGCACTGCAGGAAGGGATGGAATCCAAGGTGGAAATCGGCGCCAAGGCAGTCCGCTTTGACGAAGAGCAATTAGCCTGCGGGTTTGAATTTTCCGAACCGCTTTTCCGCTATATTCAGCAGCAAAAAGACCGCTATGCGCTGCTGCTGTCCAGCGTTTTCCTTTTGGCCGTGTCTGTCATTATCCTGCTGATGCGAGCGGAAAACTTTCTCTTCTTTAAATTTAACCGGCTGCTGGACATCTACAGCATTGTCGCCTCAATTTTCCTGCTCTCGCGTTATCTGTTCGGGGCGTTGTTCAGGTCCGTGCGGATCAATCCGGACTTTACGCCGGGGGTGACCATCATCATCCCCTGTTTTAATGAGGAAGAATGGATCGGGCGGACCATCGTATCCTGTATTGATCAGGATTATCCGATCGAAAGCCTTGAAGTGCTTATCGTTGACGATTGTTCGACAGACCGTTCCGTCGCAAAGATTCAGGAAACGATCAACCGCCTGCACGGGGAACATGACCGGTATCAAATCAAAGAGCGCGTCCGTTACGTCGTGCAGGAACAGAACCTAGGGAAAAGAGACGCGCTCGCTCGCGGAGCCTATATGGCGAAACACGATCTGATCGCATTCGTTGACTCAGACAGTTTCCTGGAACCGGACGCGATTCGAAACCTTGTCCAGCCCTTTCAGGATCCCAAGATGGGCGGCGTCAGCGGCAGGACCGACGTTGCGAACACTTTTTCGAATGGTCTCACCAAGATGCAGAGCGTGCGGTACTATATTTCGTTCCGGATTATGAAAGCGGCAGAGGCTTATTTCGACGCAGTCACCTGTCTTTCCGGACCGCTCTCCTGTTACCGGAAAGATATCCTGTTCAAGAACATGGACACGTGGCTGAACCAGCAATTTCTGGGCAGAAAAGCGACCTTTGGCGATGACCGCGCCATGACCAACCTGATCCTTAAAGAATATCGGACCAGTTATCAGGACTCGGCCGTCTGTTCCACAATTGTTCCGAATAAGCACGACCAGTTTCTGAAACAGCAGATGCGCTGGAAACGCTCCTGGCTGCGGGAAAGTATGATCGCGGCGACCTATATCTGGAAAAAAGAACCTTTCACCGCGCTGTTTTTCTATATGGGATTGGTCATCCCGATCGCCGCGCCGATTATCGTCCTCTACAACCTGGTATATGTGCCGATTACCATGAAGGTCTTTCCGGCTACCTTCCTGATGGGCCTTATACTGATGGCTTTGTTAATGAGTTTTTCGCAATTATTCTTCCGGAAAAGCTCGATCTGGCTATACGGCTTATG
>CALAEB010000516.1 GCA_937890875.1 uncultured Anaerolineaceae bacterium
ATGCCGGCCTCGATAAAAGCACCGGGATGGCCCAATACTTTGCCCTGCGGCGCCGTCCTCCCGGCCAGGAAAGCCGAAACCGGCTTGCTCATCTTATAGGCGGCGTATCGGGCCGCCCGTTCCTCTTCCATGCCGCCGATCTCACCGATCAGCAGCAGCCGTTCGGTATACGGATCCATCTCAAACAGTTCCATCGCGTCAGTAAATGACGTGCCATGAATCAGGTCACCGCCGATCCCGACACAGGTGCTGACCCCGATGCCTTTCTCTTTCAACGCGCTCATAATCATGTAGCTCAGCGTGCCGGAACGTGAAATGATCCCCACCTTGCCCGGAATCACGCAGTCATCCGGCGTAATCCCCAGTTTTACTTCGCCGGGGTTAATGATCCCGGAGCAGTTCGGCCCCACCAGGCGGACGTTTTTCGTTTTCATATAGTGATACACTTTGACAACGTCCTGCACCGGGATTCCCTCAGTGACGCAGACCACCAGTTCGAGGCCCGCGTCCGCGGCCTCGAAAAGCGCATCCGTCGCCTGGCGGGCGGGAACAAAAATGATGGAAGCGTTCGCCTCGGTTACCTCTTTTGCCGCCTGAACCGTATCAAACACCGGAATTTTTTCATCCAGCACCCAGCCTCCGCAGTGTGTCGGCGAAACGCCGGCTACAATCTGCGTTCCATAGTTGATCATCTGCCGGGAATGATAATTGCCTTCTCTGCCGGTGATCCCCTGGACAATGACGCGGGTGGATTTGTTGATCAGAATGCTCATTTTCTGCCTCCGGTGGCCGCAACGGCGATCGCTTTTTTGACCGCTTCTACCATTGAAGGCGCAAAAATGATATCCGTGCCCTGCAAAATCTGATATCCGGACTCCGACCGGGTCCCATTCATATAAAGAACAATCGGGATTTCCGTCCCGAACTTTTCGACCGCTTTCTTCAGCGCCTCGGCAACATCGTCGCAGCGGGCCATACCGCCGAAGATATTGACCAGAATCACTTTCACCTGAGGATCTTTCAACAGGATGTCCAACGCGGAAATGACGCTATCCGCCATCACTCCCGTACCCAGATCCATGAAATTCGCCGGATGACCGCCGCAGTCCTCAATACAGTCCAGCATCGCCATGGTCAAACCCGCGCCATTCGCCAGGCATCCGATATTCCCGTCCAGTTTGACATAATCCAGCCCGTGTTTCCGGGCCTCAAACTCACCGTACGCCTCCGCGTCAAAGTCATGAAAGTCGTCCAGGTATTCCTGCCGGAAACGCGCGTTTTCATCCAGCGTAATTTTTCCGTCCAGCGCAAGCAGCCGCTGATCATCCGTAATCGACAAGGGATTAATCGCCACCATACGCGCGTCCAAATCGCAGAACAGACGCCACATTCCCAGGCAGATATCGATCAATCCCCGCAGGAATTTCTGCGGAAAATCCAGACGGACAGCGAGCTGACGGACCTGATATCGCTGTAATCCGGACAGCGGGTTGATATATACCCGCTCCAGATTATCAAACAGGGCGTTCGCCGCTGTCTCGATGTAGATCGTCCCCGATTCATACATCATTAACAGCGGCATCCTTAATTCCCGCCCATAAGTAATTAACAAAAAGTACTCTTTTTCAATCGAGACAGCTTCATCCACCAGAACATTCCGGACCGAAAGGCCCTTGATCCTGGCCGACAAAATTTCCGAAGCAAATTTCTCGGCTTCCTGAGGTGTTTTCGCCAGACGAATCCCTCCGGCCATTCCGCGGCCTTCTACCAGAACCTGCGCCTTGACCACAACCGGCCCGCCGATTTCATCCGCAATCTGCTTCGCTTCACGTGCCATCGATGTAACATGACCTTCAGGGATCGGAATCCCGTACTTTTTGAAAAAGGCTTTCGATTGGTACTCGTGAAGCTTCATGCCAGGTATCCCCGCAGCCGATTATCCTTTGAGAAACT
>CALAEB010000517.1 GCA_937890875.1 uncultured Anaerolineaceae bacterium
AATATTTTTGGCAGCGGTCTCTGCCAAAAGCTGTGATTTAAAATAATCAATCTGGAAAAATCTGTCCTCATCCTTCAGCGGAAGCTTATTCCTGGCTTCATTTTGCTGGAATGGCCCTGGTTCACTGGACGCCGGGACCTTGCTTTCCGGATAGGATAGAAAATCGGCGCAGACCGGCAGAAGCGAGAGCCAGGCGGGAAGTCGGTCAATTTTATTTTCAATAAACTTATCTCCCGACCGGAGCCATCCGGACCATAACTTTGTGTTTGGGAAACCGGTCCAGTCCTGATAATTAATCTGGATATCGGACCTGCCGGGTGCAATTTGACCGTCAACGATGGAATAATTCTCATAATTCGGATCGATTGCGATTAATCTTTCCAAAACTCTGGAAAAATAAAGTTCATTTTTCTGATAAAAGTAGGATGCGGTCCATTTTAAAGCCGTTACCAAATAAGGAGAACGGCCAAGCGCTTTTTGCAGCACGGCCAGTGCTTTCTCCGGAATGGATAATTTCGCATAAGTCATACCAAGATATAAATCATTAACGATGAAAGCGTTTTTATCCGCGGCTTTCTGAAAGCAGCGGAGCGCTGCTTCATAAGATTTTTCATTGAAATGTTGCTTTCCGGCCGCAAAAAAAGATTCCATTTCGGAGCTTGCCGAGGCTGGATCGGATTGTTTTTCTTTTTGGAGAAGGAACGCTTTTTGTTTTTCCGAAAAATCAGGCTGGAGATAATATCCGATTCTTTCGAAGAAAAGGGCTTGGGGCTGATGTTTCAGTTTCTCAAAAATAAAACTCAGGGTTACGTGATACAAGAAAATATCCGGACCGGATGACGCCAGCCGCAGATAGACATCCAACGCTCCCGGATAATTGCCGGTCTCAAGAAAAATCCGTCCGAGAAGCTGATAAAGTGAACTCATTTTGGGAAACTGCCGCAGCAGGTATAAACAGTGGTACGCAGCCTGTTCAAGGCTGTTTTGCTCAATCAGCCGGCTTATCTTTTCATGATATTCGTCAATTCGTATTTTTGACATGGCGGTTTCTTGACGCGTTTTTTTCGTGTGTCGTGGTTATTTCTGTTGAAGGAGCGCTCTCTGCCGGCCCCGGTCTTTTATAAGAAAATGTTTCCGCCGGGAAGTCCGTTTTTTGAATCGAAGCAATAAAATTATATCTTCCTCAATTTTCCATGAAAAGTCAGGAAAGGTGCCAATAACTTTTTTCGTCACCCGAGTTACCGCTTTTTTTATCTTGTTTTCAAGACTGTTTTCAGGATCGGGCGGTTCAATTGTACTCCGGAATTGGCTGGCTTAATCACCAATAAGTTGAAAAATGAAAAAAACATTTGCTATTCACTTGTTTTTACCTGGAAAAACAAGTGAATAGCAAGTTTCAGTTTTTATTCGAAATGGATCTGTATATTTCGAACTGCCGCTTAATCGCCGAGATAATCGCGCAGGATCTTGCGGATTGCCGGATGACGCAGTCTGCTGAGCGCCTGGGCCTCAATCTGGCGCACCCTTTCGCGCGTGACACCCATTTTTCGCCCTACTTCTTCCAGCGTATATGCCTGCCCGTCCAAAAGACCGTAGCGAAGCTGTAAGATACGAACTTCACGCGGCGGGAGTCCGTTTAAAACTTCCTCAAGGTGCTCTTTAAGAAGATTGTAGGTTGCGGTATCATCCGGCGGCGGCGCTTCGTCATCTTCGATAAAATCGCCCAGAACGGAATCTTCTTCGTCGTCGGTCGGTGTTTCCAGCGATAACGGCCGTCTGGCGACCTGGATCATATTTTCCACTTTTTTCGGAGGGACGTCCAGCGATTCAGCCAGCTCCTCAACGGAGGGCTCTCGGCCCAACTTCTGTGTCAATTGATGCTGTACCCGCAATAATTTGTTGATTTGGTCACCCATATGAACCGGAACGCGAATTGTCCGCCCCTGGTCGGCAATTGCTCTGGTGACGGCCTGGCGGATCCACCAGGTCGCATAGGTGCTGAATTTATGCCCTCTGCGGTAATCAAACTTTTTGGTCGCCCGGATCAGGCCGATGTTCCCTTCCTGAATCAAGTCCAGAAAAGGCACGCCCCGCCCCATATATTTTTTTGCCACGCTGATTACAAGCCTTGAATTTGCCGTGATCAGGTGTTCACGTGCGGACCAGCCGTCTTCGATACTTTTGCGAAGTTCAGTTCTGCGGGCAGATGTTACATTGATATGAGCGAGTTCTTCCCTGGACATGCGTCCCCGCTCGATTCTTTGAGCCAGTTCAACTTCTTCGTCCGCGGTCAGCAGCGGAACCCGGCTGACTTCTTTTAAGTAGAGGCCTATGGGGTCGTCCGTGTCGATGTTTGCCAGATCATCCAGAGAAATCTCTGCTGTTGTATCGTCATCTTCCGATACGTCTAATTCTTCATCGGCAGGGTCCTCTAATATCGAGTCTTCGATGTAAGGGATTCCGGCGCTCAACAACGCTGAAAAAGCCTCTTCCAACTGTTCCACGTCTTGTTCAGCGTCCGGAAACAAGTGTAAGATATCGTCAATCGTGACATATGTTTTTTGTCTGCCCAACTCCACCAGTCTGGCAATTGCGGAATAGTTTTCTTCGTCGTCGACGCCGATATTAATCAGTTCATCTTTCATATTTTCTTAACAGCCCTCACGTATTTATTTACTAATCCAGAATACTCTTTTTTACACAAAAAATCAATACTCTATATTCGGATTGCGAGTTTCACATAAAGTTGCCCGCGCCTCTCTTCATTGTTCATGAGAAAGGCGCAGGCCGGTTGTTTTATTCAAAATGCTTCCTGTTATACCAATTTGTCGTATGCTGTGAGGAAAATCAGCGGTTCCGTTTATGCAATATGCTGCACCGGAAAAATAAATTTTGAGGATGCCCATAAGCGGAACTTAAGGATTGTACTGCCCGCATATTTTCCGGACAACAATTTTACCTCAAACTTATTAAAACATCCTCTTGTTTTTGGGACAGCCGGACTGCTCTGTCCGTTACTCAAAAAAATAAATATTAAAAATAGCTATGCTTCAAAAAAACTGATAATGATAACACTTGGGCCGGCATGGACCATGATGCCCGGCGGTGTATTGAAGCAGGGAACACCATCCAACCCTAACCGTTGTTTGAACTCATTCCTGAAGTAGCTGAGTTCTGCAGCGGATACGCTTTCCTGCAGAGATAAGGAAAGGAATCCTTTATCGCCTGTCTTGGGGCAATGCTCTTCGACAATTTCAACGATACGGGAGAGCGCTTTCTTTTTTGTGCGTTGTTTTTCAAATACTTCAAGAGTGCCATCCCGAAGTGTCAGAATCGGTTTGATTTGCAGAATATCTCCGAACAATTTCGACGCTCCGCCGATTCTTCCGCCCTTGTATAAATATTCCAATGTATCAACGACAGCGTACAGATGCTCTTTGGCGATCATCTCCCGGATTCCGGCTTCAATCTCGTCGATTGTTTTTCCTTCTTCCGCCCATTTCACAGCCTGTTTTAATTCCATCGCGATTGCGGACCCGATACTCCCGGTATCAATAACCCGGATATCGAGGTCCGGGAAATCACTTTTCGCCGTTGTCGCGCTGCGAACGGTTCCGCTCAGCTTTGCGGAAGGGCAGATAATAACTGCATCTTCGCCTTTTTTTTGAAGTTCCTCAAAGATTGGCGTATATAAAACAGGCGGCGGCGCCGCTGTTTTGGGGAGAGTTGCGGAAGCTTTCAGCATTGTGATGAATGTTTCACTGTCGAGTTCCGTGTCATCCCGATATGATTTTTCTTCAAAAATTACAATTTGGGGAATCAGATCGATTCCAATTGCCTTTGCCTGTTCCAGCGTCAGGCCTGATGTTGTATCCCCGATAATTCGTGTCATATTACCTCATTTCTGATGAGCGGATTAAATCGCTTACGGACGGGATTCCTCCCAGCGGTTTCGAAAAGGTCACTGCGTTTACGATTGCTTGGGCAACGACGAACGGGGCGAATGCAGCGATGGCGTTGATGTTGGAAGGCTTTTTCTGCGAAGAAACTGCAAACATGGTGTCACCGTCAAACATTGTATGGGATGGCTGGACACTTAAAACCAGGCCGTTTTGTCCGGCCTGCGCTAATTTGTTTGTTTCCTCTTTTGTCAATTTCGCGTTGGTTAAAACGGACCCAATCACCGTATTTTGTTTCGCGGCAAAATTAAGTGTTTTTTGGCCGATGAAACTTCCCATAACGGAAATTGTGTTTGCAAAAAGGTCCTCGTCTCCGATTTTTAGAATTGATTTTTTTACTGTTCTTGCTCCTGCAATGATTTCCCGGGAATATGGATTTACAATATCCCCCATTGCGTTCACAACTACAATCGCGCCTACCCAGACACCGCCTCCGATTTCGATCGAAGCGTGCCCGATCCCTCCTTTCATCGCTTGTCCCATGCCAAGGATTTTGCCGACAGTGGCGCCGGTGCCGGCACCTACGCTTCCCTGCTCCGGGTCATTCTCGCTTGTGTTAACACAGGCTTGATATCCCATTTCAGCGTTCGGGCGGATTTTGTGGCTTCCAATTCCCAGATCAAAAATGACTGCGCCGGGAACGATTGGGACCCTGACCGGCCCGCTCGGAACGCCTTTCCCTTTTTCCTCAAGAAACCGCATAACGCCCCCGGCTGCATCCAAGCCGAAAGCGGATCCGCCGGTCAGCAGAATAGCATTGACTGTTTCAACCATATGCATGGGACGCAGAAGATCGGTTTCCCGTGTGCCGGGGGCTCCTCCCCGCTGATCAACACCACCAACACAACCATCATCACATAGAATTACCGTGCAGCCGGTTAATGCCTCTTCATTCTGGGCGTGGCCGTATTGAAATCCAGGCACCTTTGCAACTGACTCAAATTTCATTTGAAAATCCTGTATGTTTATCTGGGCCGCGATGAGAAAAACAAGAAAATTCGCAGCTGATTTCGCAGAGTAATTATAACCATTAAGCTACAAAAAACAAATTGGGGAATATCAGCAATTTGAAATATGGGTATTCTTTTCAAATAAAGAGGGATGCTTGTAGTTCTGTTGTTTTTCTGCGTCGCAGAAAAACAACAGAACTACATATGTCTATTTTATATCTCGAATTGCCGGGACTGTTAAATGAAAAACAAAAAAGACTGATCCTATCATAAATACCGGCTCCCGCTGCTTACAGCTGCCGGTATCTTTCCCGATGTTCTTTGTTTTCAATGGGCGTGTCCGGCTTTACGCTTTTTCGAGCGCCTCCCAAAGGCCTGTCAGATACGTGATGCCCATGGCGCGGTCATATAATCCATATCCCGGCCTCCCCGATTCACCAAAGATCATCCGCCCATGATCCGGACGGATATAGCCGTCAAACCCGCTGGAATGAAAAGCTTTGACAATTTCGTACATATCGAAGGATCCGCATTGGGAGGGATGCGCCGACTCGTAAAAATCTCCGTTTTCCAGAAATTTCAGGTTGCGGATATGGGCAAAGGGAATTCTGCCCGCAAATTCGCGGATAATGGCCGGCACGTCATTTTGCGGATCCACGCCAAGAGATCCGGTACAAAGCGTCAGTCCGTGATAAGGACTTTGCGAGAAAGACAGGAACCGCGTGATATTCTCCCGGTTATTGATCAGTCGGGGAAGGCCAAAGAGCGGCCACGGCGGATCATCCGGATGGATGGCCATGCGGATGTCATACCGCTGTGCCCAGGGGATAATGGCGTTGATGAAATATCGGGCGTTCTCCCAATATTGTTCCTGACTGATTTCCTGATATCGTTTGATCGTTTGATCAAAATAGGCTACCCGTTCCGGTTCCCATCCGGGCAGCGCGATGCCGCCGGATTGCTGCGCGTAGCGCTCACCCATTGACTTGGGTGTGGAATTCAGCACCGTTTCGCGGTTGAAAAACATGGTCCTGGAGCCGTCTGGCAGTTCGAAAAACAAATGGCTTCTGGCCCAGTCGATCAGCGGCATAAAGTTATAGCAGATAACCTTGACCCCGACGGCTGAAAGATTTTTCATGGTCTTGATATAATTTTCGATTTTTTCATCCCGGCCTGGTGCGCCTAACTTGATGTCCTCATGAATATTCACGCTTTCGATCACTTCCACGCGAAGTCCCGCGTCGGTGACCGTCCGGTGCATCTTTTGCACGGCCTCAAGCGGCCATACTTCGCCCGCGGGGATATCCATCAGGGTTGTGACTACGCCGTCTAACGCCGGTATCTGCCGGATATACTGAAGCGGGATAGGATCGAACTTCTCCCCGAACCATCGGAAAATCATTTTCATAATGGATACCTGCCTGATGGAAAATATTGTGTTAAAAGCGCCCGTACCGCGCCCGCGCCTTGCAGCATCTGCTCGAACATCCTGGTAATTTTCCAGGCAAGTCCCGCCTCATAAAGGTCTACACCGAAGATGTTCCTGTCGGATAATATCGGCCGCAGGATCTCGCCGCAATCCTGCGGCTTGGCGCCATCGGTCAGCCGAACATCTTCCAGCGCCTTTTGAAGCTCATCCAACAGTGGATCGCTGCTGACGGACATTTGATTGAGTTTGTCGTCCACACCCAGCAAATACCTCAGCCAGCCCGCCAGCGCCAGCGGAATAGCCGTCAGGCTGCCGGCAGAGAGATTTTCATCCGCCATATAACTCTTGATGGTCTCACCGAAGCGGATACCGACCTTCTGGCTGGTATCCGTGGCGATACGTTGAGGTGTGTCGGGGATGAATGGATTCGGCAGCCGCTCCTGGAATACCTCGTCCAAAAAGTTCCTGGGATGGATGATGCCCGGATCAGTGACTACGGGCAGACCTTCCGTATAGCCGACGGCATAAGCGAGAGCAGAAAGCTGCTCATCCTTCATCTCATCCGCGATCAGTTCATAACTCAGCAGACACCCGTAAACGGCGAGTGCCGTGTGCAGCGGATTCAGGCAGGTGGTGACTTTCATTCGTTCCACCTTATTCACGGTGTCACGGCTGGTGATAAATACACCGGCCTTGTCCAGCACGGGCCTGCCATTCGGAAATGCGTCCTCAATTACCAGATATTGAGGCGCTTCGGCATTGACAAAAGGCGCGATATAGGTGTTCTTTGAAGTTACAATAGGCTCCATATTTTCCACGGAAGCGCTGATGAGCGCCTGTTTCACGTTGTCAGCCGGACGCGGAGTGATCTTGTCGATCATACTCCACGGAAAGGCGACCTTTTCACGCAGGTAAGACATGAAGCCGTCGTCTGCAAACCCGTTTTGCTTCCATGCGCCGGCTATTTCCAGAACAGCATGCTGCAGTCTTTCGCCATTTCGGCTGCAATTATCCATGCTGACCAGGGAAATTGGCGCCGCGCCGGCTTGATACCGGCTGAACAGCAGTGAGGTGACCACTGACATCACGTGAACGGGCTTCTCCGGACCCTGCTGCATATC
The DNA here is from genome assembly GCA_937890875.1 of uncultured Anaerolineaceae bacterium. Classification (GTDB taxonomy): domain Bacteria; phylum Chloroflexota; class Anaerolineae; order Anaerolineales; family Anaerolineaceae; genus Flexilinea. The sequence goes on from CALAEB010000517.1 coordinate 7,460, forward strand.
GTTTTGGACGGTGTCGAGCGATCTGCCCTCCAAACTGTAACCTTTCTCCGTGATGGTGAAGCTGACGATCTGCAGGCAGTCCATCTCAAAATAGGCGCGAAGGGGACGGAGCTCTCTTGTTGTCAATCCCTTTGCAATAGAACCGATCACCGACTTCTCCATACGCCCGTCAGCTTTGAGCGTGACCATCAGCGTCAGCGCGTCGTGAGGTTCGTAGATTTTATCAATGATGTCAAAGTCAAAGGTTTCGACCGCGATGATTCCGGTGTCAGCCATGCCCCGATTCAGCAAATCTTCCTGCAGTGCGGCAATATAGCCGCGGAAGATATTGCCGGCGCCGAAGTGCAGCCACGAGGGCGCATCCAGCGTATTTTTTCGCATAGTCAGTAAATCATAATCAGGGAGCGCAATTCCCGCTGCTTGCCATGTCGCGCGGTCCTTTAACCCTTCATAGGATAATTTTGGCATTCTTCGTTTTCCTTTTTTCTATGAGGTGGAATTGATTTTTATTGATCATTTTTCAAGATAAGTTGGATAAGATTCAAGGAACAAGGGAAGCATTAATCGCCGGGACATATGATCGGCATAAAAGTTTTGAAATTCGGGATAACGAAACGGTTGATTCTCATTTTATACATTTCACAATGCCCTTTGTAACTGATTGGGATGTCCTCGCAATATTTTCCGACAGTTTCAGGTTCCCCGTCACATGATTGCAGGCAATTCTCAGTTTTCCATGGCTATCTTATTGAAACGGATTTATTATATCGTATGCTGTACACAATTCCCGCTTTTTTTCAACGGGAATCCAAATTTTGAGAAAGTCATCTGTTTCCTTCTTTTTTTGCAGCATGGAATGTTCTCCCTCCTTGGTT
>CALAEB010000518.1 GCA_937890875.1 uncultured Anaerolineaceae bacterium
ATCCGGCAATCGCTGCCGTCGGATATCCGGTTGACAGACGAGCTGCGGCAAGCGGATTGTGTTATTGATTCCATCGACCCTGAGGAGACCATCCGCTCTTCTGAACCTTCCGCCGGACGGACGCAATGGGTCTACGCGCTTGTCGCCCCATTTCCGACGAGCACCGATTCAATTTCGTCCGAAACCTTGCGGGATTTGTGGGACGGAAAGCCGGGCGCGGCGGCGATAACCCTGACCATCGACCGGGAGACACGCCGGGCCTTTGCGGACCGCTGGGGCCGGCAGGACCGGACCAGTGTAAAATTGCGCCTGAAAAAAGACCTGCTTTCGGCTGCCTGGGAAAATGAGAATACCTGGGCGATTGTGCCTTTTTCGGAATTGGATCCCCGCTGGAAGGTGATCCGTGTGGATGGCGTCAGCCCGCTGGATTTTGATTTTGACCCGGAGACCTATCCGCTGACTGTTTCATGGCAGGTGGTCCCTTTGTCTCCGTGGGTGGATTGTGCGGTTCAGATGCCGGCAGGGAACTATGACCCGCAGAAGCTGACCACACTGACGCTCACTGGGACGACGGCGATGGTCCGCAAACTGGCGTTTAATATCGAGGAAAAGGGATTGGACTATCCGGTGAAAAAAATTGCGGAGACGCTCTCCCGTTCGGATATCACCCACATCAGCAACGAGGTTTCATTCACCCCGGATTGTCCGCCGGCAGTGCCGCTGCGGCGGGAAGCCCGCTTTTGCTCCGATCCGTCTTATCTCGAAATTTTGCGGGCTGTCGGGGCGGATGTGGTTGAATTGACCGGCAATCATCTGTTGGATTGGGGGACCGAGCCGTTTCTTTATACACTGGATTTATATGCGGAAGCGGGGCTGAAAGTATATGGCGGAGGGGTGACGGCGGAAGCCGGACAGGAGCCGGTTTTTTTTGAACATCACGGCAATCGGATTGCGTTGCTTGGGTGCAATGCGATCGGTCCAGAAAATATTCTGGCGACCGCGGTGCAACCCGGTGCGGCGCCCTGCGATTTGGAAAAGCTGAAAACGCGGATTTCGGCGTTAAGCGATGAAGGCTGGCTGGTTGTCGTTACCTTTCAGCATTTTGAATATTCCTATTATGATGTGCCGCCGGTGCAGAGCCATGATTTTTATGCGGCTGCCGAGGCGGGCGCGGTGATTGTCAGCGGCAGCCAGGCGCATGTTCCGCAGGGGATGACTTTTGTCGGCGGCTCGTTTATTCATTTCGGATTGGGGAACCTGCTTTTTGATCAGATGTCGGCGGTGGAGCGGGATTCATTTTTCGACCGGCATTATTTTTATGACGGGCGTTATATCGGGACCGTTTTGGAGACGATCCGGCTGGAAGATTATTCGCAGCCGCGTTTTTTGACCAGACAAAAACGTGCGGATTTTCTGAACCTGATCTTTGATACCTGTACCTGGAATAGAGTTTTCGAATGAACCGGAAAAAAACATTAATCCTGCTGGGTGCCGTTGCGGCAGTTTTGCTGATCGTCCTGTTGCTGAACCTTTTTCCGTTGGCGCCGGAACCGACTCCGGAAGCGGTGATCCGTGAGTTCTTCACGGCGGTCAACGCCCGGGACACCCAAAAAGTATCTCAGTTGTTGGTGCCGGGGGCGGACCAAAGCTTTCGCTGGCCTGCCAACAATCTGGGGAAGGCCATTCATGAGAATCTGAACGTCCTGTCGGTCGAAAATGTGCTCGGCAGCGGCGATTCCGAGTTTACGGCGGATGTGACGCTGGAGACACTCTCCGTCCGGCAGGTGATGAGCCGGGCGACGCTGCTCTGGATGATTTCACAGCAGGAGACTGATGGTTCGGAGGATCAGGCGCTGGCTGAAATTTATAACAAAATTCTATCAGAAAAGTCACTTCCAAAAGAGGTTGTATTCTGTATAATAAAGCTGCGGCAGGAAGGAAACAAACTGCGGATTCTTCCGGATGAGGCGCTGGAGAGTGTTCTGGATGGGAATCTGACCGAAAACCTGCAGTATATTGAGAATTTGATGAACGGGAAGTGATACGATATGACAAATGAAAAAAAACAAAAATCCACACAAGTTCTGATCCTTGGTTCCGGAGCTGCCGGACTGAGCGCGGCGATTTATACCGCGCGGGCGGGATTGGAAACGGTTGTGTTGACCGGCCCGACATTAGGCGGCCAGATCTCGCTGACAGCGGAAATAGAAAACTATCCGGGTTTTCCGGAGGTGCTCTCAGGAGTTGAATTAATTTCGAAATTTCAAACCCAGGCGGAAAGATTTGACGCCCAAATTGATTATGATTCGGCGAGTCGGGTTGACCTTTCTGTCCGGCCGTTTATTGTCGAGACAGAGGGGACCATTTATTCGGCGCAGAATTTGATCCTCGCGACCGGATCAAAGGCGATCCCGCTGGGTGTTCCCGGGGAAGAAAAATTTACCGGGAAAGGCGTATCGTTCTGCGCGACCTGTGACGGGTTCTTTTACCGCGGGAAAAATGTTGCCGTCATCGGCGGCGGTAACTCCGCTGTGGAAGAGGCCTTGTTCCTGACCCGGTTTGCCGATAAGGTCACGATTATTCATCGGCGGGATTCGCTGCGGGCGGAGCCGATTGCCCAAAAACGTGCAAAGGAAAACCCGAAGATTGATTATCTCTGGGATACTGTCGTGGAAGAAATACTCGGAGATACCCGGCTGGAAAAACTGCGGGTCCGGAATGTGAAAACGGATGAAGTCTCGGAAATTCCGTTTGACGGCATCTTTGTGTTTGTCGGGAACCGTCCGGTTTCGGAATTGTTTGAAGGGCAGCTGGAGATGGAAAATGGCCTGGTGAAGGTTGATCCGTTGATGCACACCAGCATCCCCGGCGTCTATGCAGCCGGTGAAACAGTGGATGGCTTCTACCGGCAGGTAGTTATTTCCGCCGGATCAGGCGCGATGGCGGCTATCTCGATTACCAAGGATCTTGAATGACGAACCGGTAATTTTCAGAAGCGGGCCGGCAATTCGGAATGTAAGGCTCCGCTTTGAATCAAACAAGAAATAGATTATTAATAGTTGTAGTGTCCGGCAGTGCCGGACACTACAACTATTAACGAACAAATTTACCGTGGTAATCAGATTTTCTCACAATGGCTTTCCGCCCTTCATTTTTTTACCACCGGCGACCATAATTCATATTTTCCGTAAACACCGTTGGGGTAATATTCAAACCAGTATCCATGTTCATAATTCGGCTCATATCCCGAGTCGGAGATGTCCCTATAGAAAAAAACTGTCCATGCCTGGATGATATCAATTTCTGCTTCAAACGCTTCGACCGCGTACAGTGCCTTCGGAACTTGTTTTAATTGCGCACCGGGAGGGATTTCGCTGGGCGCGGCCACTTCCTTTCCGAGAAGATAACGATACTTTTCATGATTTTGAGTGTACCAGGATAACCCATAGTATTCCGCACGATTGTTTTGGGCAATCTTCTCAATCAGTTCCGCTTTGCCTTGATGAAAGTAATCATGAAAAAGTGTATGGATATCTTTATCATTATTTTCTCTGTCAGTTTCCACTGAATAGCCGCAAAGATGAATTTCCCCGCGTTCGGTTAAGTATATTTTCAATTGGTTTCTCCTTTTTTTATTAAACTTTATTCGGGATAACCTGACATCAGCATGTCATTTTTCGAACTGTGTGGGCCAATAAACAGTTTAATTGGTTCCCGTTCCGTAAATACAGGCTTATTGGGTATGTAATTCTCAAGAATCCATTTCCCGCACTTTGGACGAACTTGGCCCGAAACTGGATCAGGATTGTTTAATTGAGAAAGGGGTTATACAATAAATTAATCGATGATTCGTTTATTTGCCTAAGTGCGGATATAACCTGAAAAGTCCACAAAACTCACAAAAATGAACACAGCATTTTGAGGCATGAGAACCTTTTTCGAATGGCTGAAAGGAGTGATATCTTGTACGAAAACGACAAGGTGTGGCGGCAAGTACAAAACTATTTGCCGCCGCAAAACAGACTGACTGAGGAAATTATGCCGGAAGAACGCTTCCTTGATCTAAGCGACGGCAATCGGATTCATTTGGATGTTTATTCGCCCGAAAGCGCAAAAGCCACAATCATCCTGCTTCACGGCGTGGGCGGAAACGGACGACTGCTTTCTTTTCTCGCTGTCCCGCTTTATAGAAGCGGATATGAAGTGATTTGTCCTGATTTGCCTTTATACGGGTATAGCGAATCTATCGGCACGGTCGCCTACGATACATGGGTAAAAGATTCTCTGGAAATTGCTGGGAACTACGCTGAAAAAGCGCTTCCGTTATTTTTATTCGGCCTGAGCGCGGGCGGAATGTTGGCGTACCAGGTTGCGTGTGAAACGCCTGCGATACGCGGTGTTTTAGCAACGTGTATTTTGGATCAAAGACAGCGGAGCGTTACCGAAGCGACCGCCTCCCATCCGCTTCTTGTGCGGTTTGCGCTTCCTGTTGTCAAGCTTATCAGCAGGTTTTTTCCTGATATCCGAATCCCGATGAAATGGGTTGCAAATATGAAGGCGATTGTAAACAACAGTCAGCTTGCGAAGCTGCTGATGGCCGATAAAAGATCGTCAGGAGCAAAAATATCTCTGGCTTTTCTATATACGATGCTCCATCCCGAAATCACAGTAGAACCTCCCAATTTCAAACACCCTTTCATGCTTCTTCATCCGGAAAACGATCGCTGGACCGACGTATCGTTAAGCAGACTGTTCTATGATCAACTGGGAGGTGAAAAAGAAATCCATATGCTTGCGGGGGCAGGGCATTTTCCTGTTGAAGAAGAAGGGTTGGCCGCGCTTGCGCAGGATAGCATTGCTTTCATTGAAAAGCATCGAACGTAGATAGAACTTGCAGGTTTTATTGTAACGATTATTCGATCTACGCTGACGCTTGCATCTGGCCCGCTCCAGGCCGGATTGAACGTCAAAAAAAAGCGCCTTCATTTATGAAGACGCCATTTTTTGTAAAAGAGTTATTCTTGTCTTGGAATTCCGGTGTGGGTATCGCTTCCGGCCAAATGGGAAGCATCCATTTTCGATTCTTCCGTTATGAGTGAATCCGGTGCTCGGCCCACATGGATGCACCGATGACGCCGGCATTGTTGCCCAATTCCGCGGGAACGATCTGGATTTTTTCCAGCGGAGCCAGGAAAACACGCTCCTGAATGGTCTTCCGGATCGGATTAAACAACAGTTCGCCTGCCTGGGCAATTCCACCGCCGATGACGATCCGCTGTGGTTCCAGCGTCACGATGGTATCGCTGATCGCGATGCCGAGATACATACCGGCCGTCTCAAAAATTTTCCGTGCGATTTCATCCCCCTTCATCGCGGCGTTGAACACGACTTCCGGAGTCATTTTGTTCAGGTCATAATCCACCATCTCGCCCAGGATCGTCGTGCCGCCGTGCGCAATGGCTTTGATCGCCGCGGCGCGGATGGCCGGCCCGGAGGAATATTGCTCCAGGCATCCATAGTTTCCGCAGTTGCATAACGGGCCGTGCGGATCGACGGTGATGTGTCCCAGTTCACCGGCCTGCCCGGTGTTGCCCAGCACCAGCTGATTGTTGATCACCACGCCGCCGCCGACGCCTGTGCCGATGGCGAAACAGACCATGGATTCACAGCCTCTGCCGGCACCGAATTTCAGCTCGCCCCAGGTGATGGAGCGCACATCGTTAATTAAAAATGCCGGAATGCCGGTCCGCTCGGTGATGAAAGGCGCGACCGGAACATTGATCCAGTGTCCCGGCAGGTTGGTGATAAAGGTTGTCATCCCGCGGTTTGCGTCGGTCATTCCGGGGACGCCGATGCCGATGCCAAGGATCTCCTCCGTCTTCATGCCGGATTTTTTAATCAGTTCGGCAAACAGGTCCACCATGCGGAGCAGGACTTCTTCGTGACCCTCCTGTGCCTGTGTCGGAATGATCGTCAAATGTTCGACGCTTCCCGTTTCGGAGTTAACGATCGCGGCCCGGAGATTGGTCCCGCCCAGATCACATCCAATGTAATATCCCATTCTTACCCCCATCATTTGAAAATGTCATTTCTGCAAAGCTGTTCGGATATTCCCGGCAATTCGAAATATAGGAATCCCTTCGAGGAAAAATTTGTTGTTTTCCTGTTTTCATGAGATGAAAAACAAGAGCACAACAGCGTATCTTTTTCATGTTTCGGGTCGCTGCACCCTTTTTCAGTGCTTTTTTCCGCCACTGTCGATCGATACAAACGGTCCGACGGCGGAACCTTCCGGAACAACGGAATTCCGCACGGAGGACTGCCGGATGACGCTTCGCGTCTTGATCTCGCTGTCCGCGATCCATGTTCCCGGTCCGAGGGTGCAGTTGTCCCCGATCACGGTATTGCCTTCGATCCAGGTGTTGGGATAAATAACCACATCCCGTCCGATGCTGACCTTCTCGTCGATAAATACGGTGGCCGGATCAATCATGCTGACCCCTGCCAGCATCCACTTATGGTTGATCCGTTTTTGGATAATCAGGCTGGCCTCGGACAGATGAACCCGGTTGTTGACGCCCAGCGCTTCTTCGGTATCCTCCAGAACAACAGCTTTCACCGGCAGGTGATCTTCGTTGGCCAATTCGACCAGATCAGTCAGGTAATACTCCCCTTTGGGAGATATTTTGATCCGCTTTAATGCGGTCCACAGCCAATCGGATTTAAAACAATACAGCCCGACGTTGCATTCCTTAATTTTCAGCTGTTCCAGCGTGGCCTGCGCCTCTTCGACGATTGCCGCTACCGACCCGTCTGCATGCCGGACGATTCTGCCGAATCCGTGCGAATCGTCCTGAATGATGGTCAGCATGGAAAAAACGCCGGAATCATTTTGCAACTGCGCGTCACAGACTTTTTGGATCGTTTCCGCCTGAAGGCAGGGCATATCGGAATAAGCGACGATCACAAGATCGGCTTTCCCGGCCGCTTTTTCTTCCGCCGCCTGAACCGCGTTGGCGGTCCCCAACTGGGCCTGCTGAACGGCAGTCTCCACGCGGACAGCGATGGTCTCTTTGACTTGGTCGGCGCCGTGACCGATGACAACGACCGGTTTCATCGGGGTCACTTTCGCGATTTCGTCCAGAATATATAAAATCATCGGTTTTCCAAGAACGGGGTGCAGCACTTTCGGCAGCACCGATTTCATGCGGGTTCCCTGCCCGGCTGCCAAAATGACCGGAAGTATTGACATTGTTTGCTCCTTTTGTCCGAAGTTAAACCTTCGCATCTGGCTGGCGGCGCTGGATCGCGTCGCAAATCTTGATTGCGTCATAATTGGCCGCCGCGTCATGTACGCGTACGATATCCGCACCATTCTGAATGGCTGTAACTGTTGATGCAATTGTACCGGAAAGTCTGTCGGATACCGGCTTCAAAAGATAATGTCCAAGAAATGACTTCCGGCTGGCCCCGACAAGGAGCGGAAATCCAAGCGCTTTGATCTCTTGCAGCTGCTGCAGAATCTCCAGGTTTTGCTCCGGCGTTGTGCCGAAGCCGATTCCGGGATCGATGATAATATTTTTGTCGCGGACGCCGGCCTGCTGCGCGTGATCGATCAATCGGGTCAGTTCATTGTTTACCGCATGGATGGTATCCGGTGCGGGATCAACCGGCGCGCTGCGCATGATGATCACTTTTGTGTCTGCCGCTGCGCAGACAGCCGCCATACGCGGGTCATGAACCAGTCCGCCGACATCATTAATCCAATCCGCGCCGGCGCGCAGCACTTCCTCCGCTGTTGACGCGTTCCGGGTGTCGACCGAAAGCGTCACGGACGGATATGCTTTTCGGATTGCTTGCAGGATGGGGAGCAGCCGCTGCAGCTCTTCCGCCGGATGAATCGTTTGGAATCCGGGACGGGTGCTCTCCGCGCCTAAATCCAGAATGTCGGCTCCGGCATGGATAAAATCTCCGGCTTTTTGCAGCGCGGCCGTAACCGGGTCATTTTCCGGGCGCAGAATTCCGTCCTGAGAAAAACTGTCCGGAGTCAAGTTAATGATCCCCATCAGATAAGTGCGCAGCCCCCAGCGATAAACAATGTCGGAAAAGTCAATTTTTCCCGGCATTTCCCGAACGTCCATTGCCGGTGAAGCTTTCATCAGCTCTTTCCAGTGTATGTTATTAAAGGAAGGATGGCCGCCGTCAGGGATCAGGTCGCTCAGCGGCCTCAGGACGAACAAACGGCTGCTCATCTGCGGATGCGGAATGGTTAATCGTTCGGACGAATAAGCCAGTTCGCCATAAAGCAGGATGTCCAGATCGATGCTTCTCGGCC
>CALAEB010000519.1 GCA_937890875.1 uncultured Anaerolineaceae bacterium
TGTCCCGTTCCAGATCGGTCAGATCCGGTTCCGACATCGGAATGCTGAATTTTTTCGTATAGTCCATCCATACTCCTAAAAACAAGGGATTCAAAATTTAAGAAAGATGCACCCTGGTCCGCTTTTTTATGCGAGTGAAATCCGCATATTTCAAATTGCCGCCTGAAAACCGGCATTTCGAAATATGAAAAACATAAGAACTAAAAAATCTTTCTACAGAGTGGAACATTCATATTTCGAGTTCCTGCTAAAAACTTGAATAAGGGACGTTCGGATTGACCGGCCCCGGCGTTTCGATGACCACTTTTTCCTCCATCCGCACCTGTCCGCGCAGGAACGCGCCTTCTTCCGTGGAAAAACCGACAACATTCACATCGCCCCAGACTCTGCCCGTACTGCGGATTTCCAGCTTTTCGGCGGTGATGTTTCCGCGTACGGTTCCCGCGACAATGACAGTATTTGCCCGCAGGTTCATGCAGGTCACCCGCCCGGTCTCGCCGACAACGATCATCCCACGGATCTGAATTTCCCCTTCGAAGGTCCCTTCGATCCGGATGCCGCCGGCTCCGCGCAGATTCCCCCGCCAGTTGATTCCCGATCCCAAAACAGAGGTGACCCGTTCGATGGATCCGCCGGATTGGGGCTGCGGTGTGGATGGATTTTTTTTGAACACGCCTGCTTTGTACCTATGCAATCTTTCTGTAAGTTTTGTCTTCGGGTTTATGATCCGGTCGGATATATGGCCAGACGGTGCCCGCATAAACTCTCCCGCCGTCCGGGACATCGCTTTTGACGACCGCGCTGTTTCCCACCCGGGCTTCTCTTCCGATTTTAACACCAAGATTCAGTGTGGCGCCCATGCCGATCTGCGCAAAATCATTGATTTGCACATTTCCCGCGAGCAGCGCACCCGGGGACAGATTGACGCATTTCCCCAGCAGACATTCATGGGAAAGAACCGCCCCCGCATTAATCAGGCTGCCGAACCCGATCCGCGATTCGCTGCTGACATAGGTCATGGCGAGAATCTGAACGCCTTCGTCCAACTGCACGCTTGGTTCGACCAACGCGGCCGGATGAATCAGCGTCGGAAAAGTAAAGTTCGACGCCTTCAGTTTTTCGAAGATCCGCCAGCGGACTGCGTAATTCCCGATCCCGCCTACTGCGTTGACTGCGGCCGTGATGCCCCGGCGGTGGCAATCCGGCAGCACTTCCGCCCCGCCCAGGACGGGTACGTCCATGACTGCCGTTCCGCGCGGGACTCTGTCGTCAACGATTCCGGCAATTTCCCATTTCTCCAGTGCGCGGATTAAATCGATGACGGTTTTGGCATGTCCGCCGGCACCATAAATCAGAACCGGTTTTTTCATCAACGGACCTCGGCTGATTCGGTGAGAAAAAAGAGCGGAGTCGCTTCTGCGGTCGGGTATCGCTTTCTGCGGAGATCATTTTTTTTCATATCTGTATTGTACATTAGTCTGGCGGGTCTTTGGGCTGTTTCAGCGGAACTTCAACAATTCGGGTTTTGTTTTGGGTATCGAAAGGATTGAATGTCTGAAAAAGTAGCGTTACAGTTTCCGTTTCCGCAATTCGGATTTTGAATGCCAAAATTCGAAGGAGTTTCTGTAGTTCGGATTGCTGCGAAAACGTCTTTTGCCGGTTTCGATGAATCAGACCGGTCCGTCAAGCGTTTTTCTCATGGAAGAATATTTTGCCGGCGTGAACCCTAATTTTTCATACAGCGGCTTGCCGTCATCGGTCGCGGAGAGTTCAATCATGGACACGCCCTGTTGCTTCGCTTCATCTAAGAGGAATGTGATCATTTTTGTAGCGATGCCTTTTCTCCGATGTCAGGATAGGTCAGCACGTTCAACAGTGTGCCGATTTTCCCGGTCAGAAAAGCGGGGCCGGCCGGTTTTTCCGTGATGACCAGGAAGGCGGTGGCGAGGATTTGATTATCCGTTTCCGCTAAGGCTGCAATCAATGTCTGATCCTGAATGTGCTTTTCAAAATACCCGGACAATTGTGTCCGGATCGCAATGTTTTCTTCTTTCGTCAGGTTTCCCCGGTTTTCGGTGAAAAAATCGATCCGAAGCTCAATGAGGATATTAATATCTTCGATGCTGGCTTTTCGTATAATCATTTAGAATTTGTATCTCCGATTCATTCAGATATATGATAAACCATGACAAATTCTTCTCCAATTTCTTTGGCCACGGTAAAACCGATTTTTTTATATAGCCTGACAGCACGGTTATCCTTCTGGACAGATAAAGAGACTTGTTGATATCCCCGTTCTTTCAGCATCTGCAGCATGCTTTGTATCAATTCCGTACCAATTCCGCGGTCGCGATATTCCTTGTACAGAGAAATTGACAACTCAGGGGTCCGGGCATCCATGTGCCCATAGCCTTTTGGATCGCCTGCCAGAATCCGGGCCCATGCTGCACCGACGATTTCTGACTCATGGACCGCAACCAGACAAAAATCATCCGGTTTGCCGAAATCTTCTGTATATATCCGCAATTCGGGGCTGTTAACGATTTCTCTCGGCAACGGATCCGTTCCGTCTTTTTGAAAGATTGCTTCGTACAGAAAATTTTCGAGAAGATAAACTTCGGCTGGTTTAATTTCCCGGATGATAAAATCAGAATTCTTCATTTTCCCGCTGTCCTGTGATTCCTTTCTGTCCAGAAGTTTATTCGATTTTTTGTAAAAATTGTGCCTGAAATCTAAAAAATTCTGCCCGGATTCCGGAGAGAATGTCCGAACCGCAACCCGGCGACTGAATTTGAGCGGGGAATTTCGCAGTGAAAACGTATATTCTTTGCAGAAATCCGGAAATTTGCTCGGGTGTCATCCCTTACTGTTTACCAATGGGATGACCCGTTCCGATCCTTTTGACC
>CALAEB010000520.1 GCA_937890875.1 uncultured Anaerolineaceae bacterium
CATTGAAAAAGAAAAAACGGCATCCGAAGCGAGCCGGAACATTTTTTTGAAAGAATATTTGGATTTTCCGGCAATTCTCGGCGGAGGGGTGAAGGGCAGGATCACCGTTTTAAACCCCAGCCAGGCCACCATTCCGCGCAGGAATCGATGATACTCCGGCATCGACAGCAAATTATCCACTACCTGCCGCGAAAGGAGGCGGAAATCAGCCCCGCCCGGAAGCGTTTGTGTATCCCCGATTTTGTTAATTAAGCGATAGAAAATTTTAGACGTGGCTCTTTTAAACAGGCCTTCTTTTTCATCCGTCAGCCGCTGGGTCAGAACGATATCATAGCCGGCTTCGGCCATCCGCAGCATTTCCGGGATCATTTCTGGGGGATGTTGCCCATCACCGTCCATCGTCAGGACAAAATCGCCCTGTGCTTCTGCCAATCCCGCGCATAAAGCGGACTGGTGCCCAAAATTCCGGCTGAAACGGATGATCTGCACGCGCTCGTCCTCCGCATGCAGCGATGCCAGAATCGCCTGCGTGTCATCTTCCGACCCGTCATTCACAAACCAGAACTCGAACCGGTAAGGCTGATCATTGACAACCGAAACCAGCCGGTGATAAAAATCCCGGATCAATTCCTGCTCGTTATACAAAGGGATCACAATGGATACAAGCCGCATAGTAAAATACGCTCAGTCGTTTCGAAGATGAAATCAATGTTCAGTATAATCGATTTTTCAGGCAGGGCTGCTTCCTTACCGCCAATGTCAGCATTTGAAAGATGAGCATCTTTTTCAAATGGAAAGCAAGGCAGCAGTTGATTCAATGCAGTCAGAGGCACGATTTCCGTCCCAGCCTCACTGCTGTTTTTTCAGCTTCGATAAGCCGACGATCAGCCGTTTCACGCCCACCGTTTGAAACTGAACGGAGACCACTTCTTCACCGTCTTCAATTTTGCTCTCCAAAATAGTCCCTTCGCCCCAAAGCGGATGAACCACAGCATCCTGCGGTCGATAGACCGCAACAACCGGCTTTGAACCGGCGCCCGGTCGGGTGTAACTGCTGCTGCGCATCACGCTGGAAGCTGAACCGATGCCGGTGCCCAGTGATTGTGCCCAGGCAGGTTTGCTCTCCCAGCGTGATGCCGCACTCCTTCCGGAACGGGATGCGGCGGATCCGTTGATCACGTGCAGCAGCGACTCCGGTATATTTTCCAGAAAACGGGAAGGGACAGTCGTCTCTGGAACGCCGTAAGAAACCCGCTGGTCGGCCACCTGGTCGCGCGCGCGGGTCAGCCCGACATAAAACAGACGGCGCTCCTCCGCCATCTCCTCCGGGTCGTCCAGACTGCGGCTGTGGGGCAGAACGCCGTCATCCAACCCGACAATGAAGACCCGGTTAAATTCCAGCCCTTTGACGGAATGGAGCGTCAGCAGTGTCGGGGAATTGGAATTCTCCGCAATCGTATCCTGATCGGAAACCAGCGCCAGGTTCTGCAGGAACTCCGCGATTCCGCGCTCTTCATATTCGAAAGCCATGTTGCGCAGTTCTTCCACATTTTCCCAGCGGTCATTGCCGTCGTCATTATCGGCCTCAACATAAGCCCGCAAATTCGTCTCCCGGATGATCCGGTCCATCAGGCCAGTGATACTGTTGTTGGAAGCGAGATCCGCCTGCCACCCGTTCAAAAGTGAGCCAAAATCAGCCAGTGCGAGCGCGCCGCGCCCCATATCGGGCCAGAAAACGGATTCCGGTCCTTCCTTTCCCAGGGTCATCAGGACATCGCCGGGTGTTTTGCCGGCTTCGGCGGCTGCCACCCGCAGGTTCTGCAGCGTTTTCCCGCCGATTCCCCGCGTCGGGGTATTGATCACCCGGTTCAGGCTGATTTCGTCCAGCGGATTATATGCCAGGCGCAGGTACGCGATCATATCTTTCACTTCACGCCGTCCGTAGAACCGCTGCGCCCCCACCAGCCGGTAGGGCATCCCACGGTACAGAAAGGCATCTTCCAGTAAACGGGACTGCGCATTCGTCCGATACAGAACGGCGAAATCGCTCCCTTTCGCGTTGCCGTTATCAATCAACGCCGAAATGGTGTCCACCACATAACGGGCTTCCATCCGGTCATCTTCGGCTTCATAATAGCCGATCCTGTCGC
>CALAEB010000521.1 GCA_937890875.1 uncultured Anaerolineaceae bacterium
GCAGCAGCCATCGTCCGGATCAGCATTTCAACCGCATCCAAATTATGCACAGGCGGCGCACTCAGTTCAACATAGCTGATATGCCCTGCATTGGTAAGCGCATGATAGGGGGCTTCAATCCGCATTTTCTCGAAAGATGATATGCCGCGGCTTACCGGAACATGGTAACTGTTAGTATAGTACGCCTTATCCGTGACGCCCGGAATCGTCCCGAACAGTTTCCGGTCAATCCCGACAAAACGGCCGGAGAGTCCCTCCGCAGGCGTGGCGAGCAGTGTATAATTCAGGTTGTACCGCTCACCAAAATGGTCCGTTACCTGCCGCATATATCGAACGATCTCCAACCCCAATTTTTGCAGGTCCGGATTTTCAAAATCGAGGGAACCGGTCAGCGCACAGAGCGTTTCCGCCAGCCCGATAAATCCGATCGACAAAGTTCCATGCCGGATTGCTTCACCGATCTCATCTTCAGGTTTCAAATTCTCCGAATCCAGATAAAGGCCCTGTCCCATCAGAAAAGGCATATCCCGCACTTTCAGGTGAGACTGGACCTGGTATCGATAATATAACTGGCGTGAAACCAGCAGGAGTATTTTCTCAAGTCCGGAAAAAAAGACTTGCAGATTCCCTTTTGCTTTGATGGCAAGCCGCGGTAAATTGATGGATGTGAAAGAAAGGTTTCCCCTGCCATCACTGACCGGATCACCATATCTGTCCGTGATCACGCGCGTTCTGCAACCCATATAAGCGACTTCGGTGCCGAATTCCCGATTGAAAGTGCTGTCCATAAACGAGAAAGTCGGGTTCATCCGGCTTGCGGCAACCCGTACCGCGAGCCGAAAAAGGTCATAATTCGGATCACCGGGTTCAAAGTTGATCCCTTTTTTCACCCGGAAAATGATATTCGGAAAAATTGGCGTCTCTCCTTTGCCCATCCCCTTTTCATAAGCGAAAAGAAGGTTCCGGGTAATTGCCCGTCCGCCCTGGCTGGTATCGCAGCCCAGGTTAATCGAACTGAACGGAACCTGCGAACCGGCCCGGCTGTGCATTGAGTTCAGGTTATAAACCAACCCTTCCATCGCCTGATAAATTTCGCCTTCATCCGATCCGGCGACAAAATCCGCCATATCGCGATCAAAGAATGCGAAGGATTGGCCGCCGTGCATATCATTTTGAGAGCTTTGCAGGATGATCGCTGCCAAAGCCGCCGCCGACATTGCCCGCTTCGGCGGACGAATGTATCCATGCCCGGTGTTGAATCCATGATGCAGCAATTTCCGCAGCGGAATCTGGATGCAGGTCAGTGTTTTGGCATAAAAATCCAAATCGTGAATATGGATATCCCCATTTTGGTGCGCCTGGGCGATATCCTCC
>CALAEB010000522.1 GCA_937890875.1 uncultured Anaerolineaceae bacterium
GAGGCGGAATCTGGGGCGGATTTGTCGGGTTTGTCAAGGCGCGCTATAAGACGAATGAATTTCTGGTCAGTATGATGTCCACTTATGTCGCTCTGAATTTTATGGATTATCTGCTGCGTACTGTGCTGAAAGAGAGCAAAGGCGAATATCCGCAGACCGATGCGCTGAGCAAGACAGTCTGGCTGCCGAAATTGATTTCCGGGACGCGGCTGCATTGGGGCTTTGTGTTAGCGGTTCTGGCCGCGGTTGGAATTTGGATCCTGCTTTATAAAACGTCGCTCGGCTTTCGTATCCGGGCGGTCGGGTTCAATTCGGAAGCGGCAAAACTGTCCGGCATCAATGCCAACCGAATTTATATAACCGTATTTTTTTTGAGCGGCGCGCTGGCGGCGTTGGCCGGTTTCAGCGAAGTCAACGGGATGCAGCATATGCTGGTGCAGGGATTCAACCCCAATGTCGGATCCGAGGGATTGGGGATTGCGATCCTGGCCAATGCGAACCCGATCGGGATCATTTTTGCCGCGATCCTGTTCGGCATTCTGCGGGTCGGAGGGCTGGTGATGAGCCAGATGGCAAACGTCCCCTCCAGTATTATTGAGCTGATGCAAGGGTTTGTGATGATCTTTGTGATTCTTTCCTATGCTGTCCGTTCGAAATTGGAGAGCCGCCGGGAAAAGAGCAGACTGCGGAAAGGAGCGACAAAATGAGTGTCGGATTATTGACGCGGGCGCTGATGATGAGCACGCCGCTGCTTTACGGGGCGATTTCGGAAGTTTTCGCGGAACGTTCCGGGGTTATGGTGACAGCAATCGAGGGGATTTTCCTGGTCGGTGCCTGGGCCGGTTTTGCCGGAGCTTATCTGAGCGGGAGTCTGCTGATCGGGATCCTGTGCGCAATGCTGGCCGGCGTCCTGACGGCGGCGCTGTATGGCTGGATCACCGTGTTTTTGAAACAGCATCAGGTGGTGACCGGTACTGCAATTAATATTCTCATGATGGGCGTTTGCGCTTTTTTCCAGCGCGTTGTCTTCGGTGTGCCGACGACGCCGCTGACGGTGAAGCCGTTGCCGGTGATTCCGCTTCCCTTGCTTTCGCAAATCCCCTGGATCGGGCAGATTCTGTTCACGCAGAATATTCTGACCTATCTGATGTATCTGATCGTTCCGCTGTCCTATTTTGTATTGTATAAGACCTCATTGGGATTGGTGATCCGCTCCACCGGCGAGAATCCGGAAGCGGTCGACGTGGCCGGGATCAACGTGGAAAAAATCCGTTTTTCGATGGTGCTTTTTGCCGGAGCAATGGGGGGAATCGCCGGAGCGTTCTATTCAATCGGTTATCTGGGAATGTTCGCAACGAACATCATCGGTGGACGCGGATGGATTGCGTTTGCGATCTGTTTTCTCGGCAATTGGAACCCGAAAGGCGCGTTTGTCGGGACGCTGGTTTTTGGTCTGGCGGAAGCGCTGGCAATTTATATGCAATCCATCGGCGGCGCCGGACTGTTTCCGAATGAGCTCTTTATTGCGCTGCCGTATATTCTGACGATCGTGTTGACTATCAGCCGGAAGTCTTATAATGTTCCGGCCAAGTTGGGCGTCCCGTACCGGAAGGAAGATTGACCCATCCGCGGCAAGCTCAGGCGAAGATGCCGCCCTCAGTCATTTTGTGCAGATCGGAGAAGATCCGTTCAACCTCCGCCGCGGAGATCTTTTCCCCGTTGTCCTTGCGGATCAGTTCGCCTTTTTCCGCTTTCTCCCTGGCCAACGCCGCAATCGAACAATTCCGGGTGGCGGCTTCTTTGACTAGCGCGGCCCCGGCCAGATAACCGATCAGCGGATTCAGTGCGGTAACGATGATCGGATTCTTTTCCAGCCAATGAGCCGCTTTGGCGGGGTTCGCCAGGATCCCGCGGACACATTTTTCTGTAAACACACGCACACTGCCGGTCAGCACCTGGATCGCCTCGAACAAAGCATACGCGATCACCGGCATCATGACATTCAGCTCAAGCTGGCCGGCCTGAACCGCCAGGCTGACGGTGGTGTCGCAGCCGATGACATGGAACATGGCCATATCCAGCATTTCCGCCATCACCGGGTTAATCTTGCCGGGCATAATGCTGGAGCCGGGCTGGAGCGCAGGCAGCCGGATCTCATCCAACCCTGTTTCAGGCCCGGATGAGAGCAGACGAAAGTCGTTGGCGATCCGGATCAGGGTCAGCGCGGTTGTGCGCAGCGCCGCTGAGAAAGACGCCAGATCTGCCAGCGACTGCATCCTTTCGAAGAGGTTTTCTGAACGGCGCAGGGAAATCCCGGTATTTTGGACCAGCGTGTCGATCATTCTGGCGTGGTAATCCGGATGTGCGTTCATCCCGG
Organism: uncultured Anaerolineaceae bacterium; assembly: GCA_937890875.1. Lineage (GTDB taxonomy): Bacteria > Chloroflexota > Anaerolineae > Anaerolineales > Anaerolineaceae > Flexilinea. The sequence continues at coordinate 2,378 of CALAEB010000522.1, forward strand.
AGCCGACTGCCGTCCCGCCGATCCCCAGTTCACGCAGTGCTTCGGCCGCTTCCAGGATGCGCTGCCGGTCTTTGCGGACGGCCGCGGCGTATGCGCCGAATTCCTGTCCCAGCCGGACCGGAACGGCGTCCTGTAAATGCGTGCGGCCGGATTTTACGATCGGATCGAATTCGGCCGCTTTTTCATTGAGCGCCGCTTCCAAATCCGATAATACACGCGTAATTTCGTCCAGTTTGATCAGGCACCCCAGGCGGATGGCAGTCGGGATGACGTCATTGGTCGACTGGGCCATATTCACGTGATCGTTGGGATTGATGACGCTGCCGGAGCTTTTCGGCAGAAGCTGTGTCGCACGGCCGGCAAGCACTTCATTCATATTCATGTTTTGGCTGGTTCCGGCCCCGGCCTGGAACGGATCAACCACAAATTGATCGGTCCATTTCCCCGCGATGACCTCATCCGCGGCCCGGATGATGGCTGCGCTGAACGCAGTGGACAGCAGCCCCAGTTCCGCGTTGACGGAAGCGGCTGCTTTTTTGATCTGAGCCAGTGATTCGATATAGACAAACCGGGGTCTCAGGCCCGAGACCTGAAAATTTTCCACTGCCCGCTGCGTTTGCGCACCGTACAGGGCGCCCACCGGCACCGGCACCGCTCCCAGCGAATCTTGTTCTGTCCGGAATCCTGCCTGTTCCACTTATGCGCCTCCGGCCCCGTAATAAGACGGATCTGTCGGAGTAATTCCGGACGGGTCATGGACATACACATAATCTCCGTTGTCTGCCCAATTGTAAAGCCAATGTGCGTCGCCGATGGACATGTTGACACAGCCATGCGATTGCTCATAGCCATACCAGGCCCGCCAGTAAGCGCCGTGAAAAGCGCGCGCCTGATCATAGTACAGGATAAAGGGCACATCTTCGAGGTAATAGAAATCGGATTTATCCGTTTCAAAGGCCCCGGTCATGTTCTCCGCCTCGATCTTCTTATAAATCTGGAAAATCCCCGGCTGGGTATAAAAAGGCTCCACACCGGTTGCCACCAGCGCGGCAAAAACCAATTGATAATTCTCATAAACCATCGTGACCTGCTGGTGGAGATCGACTTCGATCCAGCGTCCGCCGTCAATTCCTTCCGGCGGTGTGGTGTTGAAAAAGGCCGCCCGGAAGTGACTCTGATCAAACCACTCGTCCTCCCCGATCTGGAACCAGGTCGTGTTATTCGCTTCGATAACGTCCAAAACGGGAACGACATCTTCCCGGTTATACCAATTCGTCTCGTTAATTCCGCCGTTATAATCCGCTTTCCGATAGGGATAGGTTGACTCCACGACCCAGCCGAAATATTGAGAAGGCGTCTGGGTGAAAGTCCGTCCCAGCGTGGAAGTGGAAACAGCGGCAGGCGAGGCCCGCAGCCAGGATCCATTTTTGGACCGTACATAATGACCGTTATTCGCGTCCACCCGATTGTTGTAAGAGACATACCGGATCCCTCCGGCCGGCAGGGTATTGATCGGGTTGGTACCGGCGATGGCATCTTCCGCGGACCCGTATAAAGGAGCCGACTCCCAGCTTTCTATGTTTAATTTGGCATACTGATACGAAACGATGGAAAGCGATTCATCCAGTTTCGCGGCGGAAAAGGGCAGTGCCGGGTAACTCAGTCCGGTTGCCGCTAATTTGGTCAGATATTCGGAAGGCCCCAACGGGTTGCAGACTTCCGGGTCGATTTGGTAAACCCCCGGATAACAGACCGCGTCGGCGTTGTTGTTCAGGCTGAGCTCGGCATTTTCAGCTGCCGGCTGAAGGTTTTCTTCTGTTTCAGCGCTTGTTGCGGTCGGGGGCAATGTTTCGGTTGTTTCTTGCGCGAAGCTGTTTTGGACAAACACAAGCAAAAGGAATCCGCTGAGGATTATTTTTGGGATTATTTTCTTTTGTCGTTTCATTAAAAAAACCTTTCTATACGGCCGTTTTAGGGCATGACCTCAAGCGATCGGCCGTGTTTTTTACTGCGGCGGCGTTTACTGCAACGGTGCCGATTCGCGGCCATATCTGTATTCTAAGATATAATCATAAGAAATTAATTAAATCAACAAGCGATTATTACCCGTTTGGAGTCAGGCTGTTTCAATGTGTGCGTACGCAGCCGCAGCACACAGTTGCTTCCGGTGAAGCGAAAAACCGGCGTAAAATCAGGCTCCGGGTAAATGCTCTGAAGAGGAATTTCAGATGAAAATCACGATGGTAGTGCCGACTTATAACGAGTACGAAAACCTCCCGAGACTTGTGCATGAAGTTTTGTCGTTACCGATTGAAAATATCACGCTGCTAGTGGTGGATGACAACAGTCCGGATGGAACCGGGGAACTGGCTGAGAAGCTGCGTGCGGAGTATAACGGCCGGGTGAACGTATTGCACCGGGCCGGAAAGTTGGGACTGGGCACGGCCTATAATCAGGGTTTTCAACTGGCAATTGCCGACGGGGCCGATTATATCGGGCCGATGGACGCGGATTTTTCACACCCGATCGAAAAAATTCCGGCGATGGTTGCGGCGTTGGCAGACTATGACTTTGTCATCGGCTCACGCTAT
>CALAEB010000523.1 GCA_937890875.1 uncultured Anaerolineaceae bacterium
GTTGCCGGCTCTTTTATTATACATATTTCTGCAAAAGTGGTTTGTTCAGGGTTTGACTGCAGGCGCTGTAAAGGGATAAAAAAAATTGTTGATCTTATTTGATTCGCATAAGACAACAGGGGAGCCAGAAAAGATAGGATTGGTTTTCATAAAAGTAAATCGTTGATGAAGAAAATCATTTAATGAAAAGTTAATCATAATCTGTAAACAATGCGCGTTGTCCGGCTGATGATTGCCGATAAACATATGTTATAATGCGGTTAAGAAATGGTAAACATTTTGTAAAGTATATCCAAATCTGTTGTTTTTCTAATTGGGTTTGCAATTTATCATAAATATCATTGCGGTCGGATATTTTCCGGATCAAGTCTATTCTGTTCACCGTTTCTGTTAGCGATTGAGGTCATTTTGCTTTGATTGTTGATGCGGTGTTCATTCATACAGTCGCTCATGGCCAGAATTTTCGCGGAAATACATCCAAAGTGAATTGAAAGCGGAATCGTTTCAATCCGGCCGGCCCTGTTGGTGAAAAAAGTGGTTTATCAGCAGAAAAAGTTTACCTTCTTTCCGAGAAAATACGTATTATTGAAAGGTTTCCGAGAACCGCTTTTATGAAAAGACGTTTGCTGCAGACGGTCTTGTTTTCTCTCTCTCTGGTGCTTCTGCTTTCCAGCGTTATCATAATCATTAAGCCCGGAGCCTCCATCTTTTTCCGGCAGTGGCGTATTGATTCCAGCCTGTTTACCAGAGAAAATGAATTCCTTGTATATTATCCGAAACAAAATCCGGGTTTTTGGAATTATCAAACGCTCCTGATCAGCGAAAATGGACAAATATTGACCGGCATCCCATCTGAACGTGCCGGGAACAAAGATGACTGGATCAACGGAACTTATCAGATTCTTACTGATAAAAATACCGGTGAAGTAAAAGTTCTGATATATCCGACGCAAACGGAGAATGGTTCTGCGGAATTCGGCGTCTTGTTTCGTCCATATTTATTTTCTCCCCAATGGGGTAATTTTTGTTTGCTGATTTTTGCGGGAGGCGTGTTTCTTTTCATTTATCAGTCTGTGGCTAAGCGGAGAAAGAAGAATTTTCAGTCAGGATCGGCTGAATCAACTTCTGCCCTTTCCGGCGAAATGACGGCGGCTGATATCATCCACGCAAAGCAGCGGCACAGTATACAGGCAGGATCCCGTTTTTGTATTACAGGGTTCTTTGCCGACACAGTCCCGAACACAATGCTGGCTGTATACGCTTATGTCTTCATGGAATGGATTTTCTTCGTGACGAAACCGTCTTTCATGAATATTCTGTCATTAATGGAGAAGATTCAGGTTTTATTACAGTCCGTTTTTTTTATCGGTTTGGCGGTGATTTTTTTATTGCTGCTTGTTTTGCTTTTTGAATTAACCTTGCTGAAAGTTTCTCCCGGTATTTTCTCTTCCGTATATCCAATCGCCAACGGTATGTTGCTCAGTTTTGTTGTGGCTTGCCTCTGTATACTTCTGATCGATAATTTTACCTATACGATTTTCACTTTTGGAATTGTGAGTTCCCAATCCTTTGGACGGACTTTATATGCGCTGCTCTTTTTGCTGATTGGGCTGATCAGTATAATGGCGTATCAGAAAAAAGAAAGGCAAAAGTCTGATTTCAAAATTCTCAGCGTTAAAAACGGCTTTACCGCCGGGCTATTCGCTCTCTCTTTCATAATGGTGTTGGCCGGTTATCATCCGGCTGTGCGGGCTGATGAAGACACAACCGCGGCGGGAATAATGGAACAGCCGAACATCATTCTGCTGAGTTCCGACGGAGTGAATGCCTCCAGCATGTCCGTTTACGGCTATGAAAATGATACGACACCCTTTATTCGTGAATTGGCTGAAACTTCTCTTGTCTGTAAAAATAACTTCACCAACGCCAGTACCTCATTAGGATCGGAAACAGCGATTCTGACCGGGAAAAACTCCATAAATACCGGGACGATCGTTTACTCCAATATGCTGCGGGGAAACGATATGTATGAACATCTGCCGGGATTGTTGCGGCGGCTTGGCTATTATACGGTCTCGTTGAATGTTCCCAATTATACTGATCCGGATACGGTAAATTTACAAAATGGCTTCGATTCCGTCAACGGCAAATCCCAGACGAAAAGCGATTCCTGGCAGGTGCTGACAGAGAATGGTTATCCGGATTCTTCTTATTTTCTCATGTCTGTGCTGGACCGAATTTCTGAACGATTAAAGCAGATCTTTTTCATCGCGGATATGGTGAATCCGGTCGATTTTGTGGCTGGCACGCCAAGTCAAAATCTCTTTGACGATGAAGACCGGTATAAACACATGATTTCTGCTTTGGATTATTCCTCGCAGAACAATGTTCCTGTGTTTATCCATGTGCATAATATGATCACGCACGGCGATACATACTATCCCAAAAACCGTGTTTTTTCTGAAGGATTAACCCAGGACCAGCAATATATGACAGCGTTTTATAATGACGCGATTCTGGATTTTGATGACACAGTGCGGAGTCTGGTGTCTTATTTGAAAGAAACCGGTCAATATGACAATACGATTCTGATCCTGTATACCGATCATGGAAGAGGGTGGAGCACATTGGAGCGCCTTCCGCTGATCATCCATTTTCCGGATAACGAGAATGCGGGGATTATTGAAGAAAACACGCAGAATATCGATATCGCGCCGACGATTTTGGATTATTTGGGCGTGGATATTCCGTCCTGGATGGAAGGCAGTTCGCTGTTAACGGCAATTGATCCCAGCCGGTTAATTTTAATCGCGAGGCATATCGTTCCCTATTTTGATTCGGAAAATAATGCGATTACGCCGGAATCTCAAATGCTTCCTCCGCTGAGTTCTTATGGCGGACTGGATATTGTGCAGTGTCAAAATATATACGCTTTCGATTTTGTTGATCTGAGTTTCAGCGAGGGAAAGTGGGAGGATTATCCAAATCCATGTCCTGAAGAGCGTTTATTGAATTCCCGGGATGCCGTAATTTCCGCGGTATCCAAGTTGTTTGCATCCTATGGAATTCAGTTCTATCAGGGTTGGTAAGAATGCCGGGTTGTTATGACGGGCAGTGCGGGAGCGCGCGGGGATTAAAGGGTCGATAGAACTCAAAGCGTTGTAAAGGACCATTTAATTCTGGACGGAACATAAGAAAAATTATTTCAAATATATTGAGAATAAAGCGTGAGGAGATAAAACATGATGAATCATTGGAATATTTTGTTGGCGCCAAAAAATTATCTTGACCCTGGAACAGGCAGTATGATCGTTCAGTATATTATTGCCGGAATCGCAGTTGCCAGCGGTTTTCTATTTGTCATGCGGGAAAAAATCAAAGGCTTATTCATGAAAAAAAAGTCGGATGAAAAAATTGATGAGAACAGCCAAAAGTAGGAAAATGTGAGCGCGATGATTGATCCGGGATCTTTCCGGGATCCTTCCGGTTTGGTTTTTCGTCAGGACGGTGTTCTCTATCGGAAAATAAATCCGGTCTATCAGAATCAATATGAATCTTTGATGACAAGCGGCCTGTATAATTGCCTTGTCGGGCAAGGACTCCTGGTTTCACATCGGGAAATTGAAAAAAAGAGTTCGGAAAAGGGGACGATCCGGATCATTCAACCGGATACCGTGCCTTTTGTTTCGTACCCCTATGAATGGTCTTTCGGCGAATATAAAGATGCCGCACTTACGACATTAATAATACAAAAAGAAGCACTGAATTATGGCATGATCCTGAAAGACGCCAGTGCCTATAACATACAGTTCCTGATGGGGAAGCCGGTGTTCATTGACACACTGTCTTTCGATTTTTATGGAGAAGGAACCCCATGGGTCGCTTACGGGCAGTTTTGCCGTCATTTTCTTGCGCCGCTTTTGTTGATGGCGGAAGTCGATGTCCGTTTGTCTCAGATGATGCGGAATTATATTGACGGGATTCCCCTGGACTTGGCCAGCAGGCTTCTCCGGCTGAAACGCAGTTTTACCGCGATTCAGCATATCCATTTGCACGCAAAAATGTCTGAAAGGCACGCTGATGACGGGCTGTCTGACAAAGCGAAAAAAGTTCCTTTCATGAGCAAATTCCAGCTTTCCGCTATGATCGAAGGACTTATCAGAAGCGTCAAGAAGATCCGGCTCAAAGGAATCCGGACCGAATGGGGTGATTATTATTCCCGGACAAATTACTCAGATGAGGCCGCTGGAAGCAAACTACAGATTGTCTCAGAGCTGTTATCCGAAGTCCAACCCGGATTAGTTTGGGATTTTGGCGCAAATGATGGCCGTTATTCGAAAAAAGCTGCGGAGCTGGGAGCCGCGGTGGTTGCGTTTGATATTGATCCGGTCGCTGTTGAACGCAACTATAATGACGTTAAATTATCCTCCGGATATAATATGCTCCCCCTTGTTTTGGATCTTACCAACCCCAGCCCGGGAATCGGGTTCGGCTGCCGGGAGCGAAATTCGATTAACGATCGGGAAAAACCGGATTGTATTATGGCGCTGGCGCTTATCCATCACCTGGCAATCTCAAATAATCTTCCGTTTGCGAAGATTGCTGAGTGGTTTTCCGGCTTAAGCCGGAATCTGATTATTGAGTTTGTTCCAAAAGAGGATTCACAGGTCCAAATCATGCTATCAAGCAGAACGGATATTTTCCCGGACTATACCAGAGAAACGTTTGAGAAAATGTTTTGCCGGTATTATTCATTGCAGAGCGTATCGCCTATTCAGGATAGTGAACGGTTACTGTATCTGTTCAAAATTAAAGAGTGAACGGATCGATTTGTGACCTGTTCAGCGATTGGAATTTGCGGTCCTGATTCCGATTGATCTGAGACGATAGCGGTTTTCTGAAAACCGCTATCGTCTCAGATTCCAGGCATCCGTCCGGTATTTCTCAGCGGCCAGCCGGGCGGCGCGGGCGTGCTCATCCTGTGTATAGGCTTCGGACCGGATCTCCCGTCCGTGACTGAATCCTTGTTCCAGCGCAGCGGAAAGATCCGCCAGCGTCACATCTGCCAGATCACGGACACAGGTCACCCGGCTGCGCACACTTTTAATCAGCTTGTCCGACACTTTTTCCGGCGCGACTGCCAGCAGCGAGAACATCTTCTCAACGTCCACCTGATAAAGGATCGTTCCGTGCTGCAGCAAAACGCCGTTCCGGCGCGTCTGAGCGTTGCCGGAGATTTTGTGTTCACCGACTGCGATATCATTAATCGGCGCGAAACGGGCCTCGATTCCCAAAATGTGCAGCGAGCGTACGATATCCGCACAGATCACTGCATAGGAATCCAGTACGCTAACGGGGAAAAACGCCAGCGGTGCAATCAGGCTGTAGGTGATTTCACCCTGCGTGTCATGATAAACCGCGCCGCCGCCGGTTTGCCGCCGGACGACGTCTACGCCGGCTTTACGTGCCATATCCGGATTGACCTCATTGTGCAGTCCCTGAAAAATCCCGATTGAGACGGCGGAAGGTTCCCAGCCGTAAAACCGGATGGTCGGCAGGGTCCCACCGCTGCGCACGCCATCCATAATTACTTCGTCCAGCGCCATGTTGGTGAACGCGTCAAATTTTTGGAAAGGGATCATGCGGAAAAGGTTCATGCCAGCGCTTCTTCCAGCATGCTGACCAGATCCGCCGGTTGGAAGCCGATTGCTTGGGCATTGTTTTCCGCCAGCACCGTTTCCAGTTGGGCTTGAAGCGCTACCGGATCCAGCGGCAGCGTCGCAGCTTGAATCACTTCGGTGAGCAATTCCAGTGTTTCCTCCGGATGAAGGAAAAAATCACCGGTGATTTTGGCCTGTATGATCCGGCCGGGCGGTTCGGTATGCGTAATCTCCATGCGAACCAGTTTCCCGCCGGGAATTTTTCGGATGACGGTGGCTGTGGTTGGCTCAGGCATCGGATTTGTCATGCAACTCACTGTGGATCATGCTCAACGCGCGCACCTGTTCGGCGGCGTGGTAAGACGAGCGCACCAGCGGACCGCTTTCGACCC
>CALAEB010000524.1 GCA_937890875.1 uncultured Anaerolineaceae bacterium
CTGACCTCCCATATCATGAACGCATCGACATTCCTGAATCTCGGCAAAGTGGTCACCCCTGCGCTCACGCAGGACGCGCTGAAAGTCAAAGAAGGAAAGAAACTGATGGTGGTATCCATCCGGGACGACGGCGGCAATGTCCGCAAGTATGAAATTCCGCGCGGACGCATTTTCCGCATCCCGCTGGACTACGGCAGAAATTATGAAATGGACTGGGTCAGTGTCCCCAAAGGAATCCAAATTCCCGGCGCGCGGATCTGGACGCCGCTCGGATTCAAAAGCGGCTGTTTTGGGATTGTGTTTGATACGCGGGGCGAGAAAATACGCCTCCCGCAGGATCGCACCTCTCAGATCGGCAGGCTGAAATACTGGCGAGAAGAACTGGGCCCCTGGGTAAGTCAGTGAGGAGCGGAAATCTATGCGAAGTATATCGACCAATATTATAACTTCCGGGACGATCCGCTGCGCCCGCGCCCTGTCCGCAGACGGAACCGTAACCGTTTTCCCGGGACAGACGGCGGATCCCTCCACCCAGATCGCATACCGGAAAATATGGCGCAGGCATTTTTCGCTCGATGTGATGCGGCAGTTGGACCTTCAATACCATGAAGAGGTCCGCGACTGCCTGGCAATTAATCAGGGCGATTTCGTCTCTGTCGGCGAATTGATCGCAAAACGCAGCGGGAATCCGCCGCGGACGTTGGTCGCAAAAACCTCCGCGCGTTTTTTGGGCGTTTCTTCCGGAAATTTGATTTTCGAAACCGATCCGGACGACCTGGAAAAATGTATTGCCGGGTTTCCGGGGATTATCAGCGATATCATCCCTGCCAGAGGCGCTTACATTGAAACCGTCGGCAGCTACCTGCAAGGTATCTGGGGAAACGGGAAAACCGGACAAGGGCTGCTGCTGTCTATGGACATGGAAAAAGGCGGCATATTCGGGCTGGACAATATTTCAGTCGATATCGCGGGCGCAATAGTCTTCGCGAATACCTGCATGGATGCGGAAGCGCTGCGTTCAGCGGTAAAGATGTCACCGGGCGGGCTGATCTTCGGGTCGCTACCATCCGCTTTGCTTGAAACTGCAATGAAACTGCCGTTTCCGGTCATTGTCACCGATCAGATCGGCGTCAGCCGGCTGAGCGATCCGGTCCACATGGTTCTGGGAGAAAATATTATCCGTTTTGCTTATCTGTATTCGACGCCAGATCCGGGCGGAATGCCGCGGAGACCGGAGATCATCATCCCGCAGGAAGAATACATTCCTGAAAAGGAAAACCTGCGGAACATCCTGAAAATCGGGGATCAGGTTCGGGTGATCGACGGATTCCACGGCGGGGAGATCGGAATTGTTACGGCACTGCTGCCGGGTCATGAAGAGAATCCGGAAGCGGTAATCAGCGAAGCCTTAGACCGCGTCCAGGTCCGCTTTGACCAGAATACGGAGATTATCCTGCCGATTAACAATATCGAGATCATTAACGTCAAATGAATCAAAGAGGAAAGCCATGATGGATTTCGACCATGATGAAGTCTTCGAAAGTTTCGAGGATGAATTTCAGAAAAAAAGCCGGAGGCGGCGTTCCGCTCCTCCAATCCCGCCATGGGTGTTCGCTGTTCTTTTGCTGGCAAGTATCGGCGCTTTCCTTATCTTTCGGTCACCGGACTCATCGGAACCGTCCCCGACCGTCGTCGCGTCGAATACCGAACCATCCCTGACAGTTGTCGCAACCGGTACGGATTCCGGTCCGTTTGAAAAACAAGTAACCGCAGAACCGCAGGATGGCCCCGGGAACAGCGCGGATGCCGAACCTCAAGATCGAACAACGGAAACTCCTCAAATCTCGCCAACGCCGGATCCACAATCCGGCCGGACCTTATCCGATCCGACAGGTGAGGCGGCGCGGTCCGACGAACAAATAATCGAAACAAAGGAAGGCGGGAAAACAACCGCTGAAAATACGCTGCAGCCTGCCCTGGCCGCCATATCAACAGAATCTGTGTCCGTCACGCCGCTTCCCGCTGACGAAAATCAGCCAACTGAGGAAACCGCCGCTGAAAACACACCGCAACCTGCCCAACCGGACGGAGTAACTCCGTCTGAAGCAAGCCCCGGCTTTTTCCGGCGGATCGGAAACTTTTTCAGCAACATTTTCAGTAGCGACGCATCCGGAGGTGAAACGCCGGCGCCGCAGCCAACCCT
>CALAEB010000525.1 GCA_937890875.1 uncultured Anaerolineaceae bacterium
GCATGGGGCGCGAAAGTGGTTCTGATAAAGTGCGGTGCGCCGGGGATGTATTTGAAAACAGCCGGATCATCGATAATCGCAGAGATCGGCGGCGGCCTTTTCCAAAACCCGGCGGAATGGGCTGGGCTGGAACATTTTGAAAAAAGTTATGTGCCGGCGAAAGTGTTGTCCGGTACGGGCGCGGGAGATACCAGCATCGCCGCTTTCCTGTTAGCAATCACAAGAGGTTATTCATGGGAGCGCTGCCTGCAACTTGCGGCCGGTACGGGCGCTTCCTGCGTAGAAGCTTATGACGCAATTAGCGGTCTGCGGTCTTTTGACGAATTGGAGCGGAAGATCGATTTCGGCTGGGAAAAACAAGGCGGATAAAATTGCTGGTAAGGAATGAAAATTTATTATTCTTTTGTTTTTACGCTTCGCGCAAAAACAAAAGAATAACGAGAAATCCTTCCCATATTTCGAACTGCTGCCGCTGACGGAGCGACGGAGCATCCTGGAAAAACAGATCCGCTATGACGCTTCTGCCGCCTGCACTTCGCCGGCCAGCCCGATCTGATCCGCGATTTCTCTCATTCCCAGAATCGTTTCTTCGATAATTTCATCCAGCGGCAGTCCCAGCCGTTCGGCTCCCGCGCTGATCACGGCGCGGTTAACATTGGCCGCGAACGCCGGCGTCTTGAACTTTTTTTTCACGGATTTTACTTCCAGATCCAGTACACTTTTGGAAGGACGCATAATTGCGGCAGCGTAAACCAATCCGGTCAGCTCATCGATGGTATACAGCACTTTTTCAGCGTTGGTTTCCGGCGCCACATCCACACAGATGCCATAACCATGACTGACGACGGCATGGATAAAATCCTCATGGAAACCATGCGATTCCAGTATTTCCCGGACTTTTACGCAATGCTGGTCAGGGTATAGTTCAAAATCAAGGTCATGCAGCAGGCCGATAATTCCCCATTCGTCTTCATTTTCATTGAATTTCCGGGCGAAATGACGCATAACGCCTTCAACAGTCAGGACATGGCGCCGTAAGGTTTCACCTTGAATGTATTGGGTCAGCAGCGCCCAGGCTTCTTCGCGTGTCGGGAGTTTTTCCATAATATGAATGATTCCTCTGTTTTCTATCGAATTTTCTTTGCTCTTGCCCGGATTTGGATCAGACTGAGTCCGTCAGCATAAACAGCTTCATCCCGAACTTCGAGCATGAGCCATCGTCCGCCGAGGGAAAATGGCGTGGTCCGGTAAAGATTTTGCACATATTCACTGGCGGTCGGGAGCATGGCTTCGGTTTCCTCCTGTTCCTTATGCCCAATGACAATCAGCAAGATGAAAAAACCGGGCATCGGATAAGCCACACAAAGGGATTTGCCGCTTTTCCGAAACTTGATATTCCAGCCTTTTTGTGCCGAACAGCCGCTGTAATCAAGTTCAGCTTTCAGTTGATAATTTGCGGTGATAAAATCGCAAAAATTATTCCATCGTTTATTGTTGATGAACTGACTGATCTCTTCAAAATCAGGTTTTCTCGTTTCATCAAAAGTTTCGTCCCAGGATTCCATGTTGCAAGCCTCATTTCCATCCGCAATTTGAATTATGAGGATACGCTGTTTGTTCACTTGATTCAAAAATGATCTTCAAATTTCGGGTTGCTGATCCATAATCCGGTTTGCTGTATCGCGTAAATATCCGGTTATAAAGAAATCTGTTCGGGTTTTTCCCGGAGGAATGACCCAAGTGAGAACCTCGTTGGACTGATTATACCGCGTCATAAACCTTCGGGCGCTTTTTGTGAACGATCCGGGACATGTATTATGCCAATATTTTGCACTGACAGACATCCGAAACTTGACAGTCGGGCGGCCTTTTGTTGCTGTATTGAAATACGGGCGTCTCTCCCGAGTCAATGACAGTTTGGATGACAGCGGAATGCGCGCCCGAAAAATGGCAGGCCATCGTTTCTGCTTTGCAAAAATCGGCTTTTAACACTTGAACCAATGACAGCGCTGCAGGGATTTCTTTTCAGAAAGCGAATTGCTGACGGGGCAATGTTATAATGTGGGCAGCGTCAAGCCGAAAGGAATCTATGGAAACCGAGAAAAAAATCTCTGCAAAGCAGTCCGGTAATACGGGATGGATTATTTTTTGGATTTACCTGAAATGCATGGCGTTTGCTTTCACCGGTGCGTTATCGGCCATCCCTTTGTTGCGTCACGAATTGGTTGAGCGTTATCATTTTTTGACGGAAGATGAATATCTCGAAGTTGTCGCGTTAAGCAATTCACTTCCCG
>CALAEB010000526.1 GCA_937890875.1 uncultured Anaerolineaceae bacterium
ATTTCCATTCAGACAATCCGCACGGTATCTGTCTGCGGGAATTACAGGTTGTCCAAAAAGTTTCTATAATCCTGCGCGCTCTGTTCAATTAATGCCGTATCCTTTTCGTTTTCCGCTCCATAAAATGCGAAAAAGGACCGGTAGTCTGCATCCGTATAAAGAAAAGTGACTTCAAACGGGGATAATAACTGTTGCAGTGTGTAACGGTATTTTCCCTTTTCACGATAGTCATCTTTTTTTATTCCGGCGGCGACGGCCAAAGCAGTTTTGCGGTTTTTGAGTTTGTCTCCGCCGGAACCATATGCCCAGCCATATGTCAGAACACCATCAAGCCACCGCTTGAGCAGGGGCGGGCAATTAAACCAGTAGATCGGAAACTGCAGGACGAGGTTTCCATGTGTCTCAACTAATTTTTGCTCTTTTTCTATATCGATATTTCCATCCGGGTAGACCGTATACAAGTCGTGAACGGTATACCTTCCCGGATGTTTCTGCAATTCTTCTATCCACCGTTTATTGACTACGGATTCATTAATATTCGGATGGGCAACAATCACAAGTGTTTTCATGGCCGGTTCCTTTCCCAAAATGTTTTCTGTGCCTGAGTATATGAATATTAAATTGATTGATCAAGTATGCACATTAAGGATAGGTACTAACAGAAAAGTAAGTACTGTAAATAAGGACAGGCTTGTGATCGGTTCGGCGGTAAAAAAAACGGCTGTTTGTTAGCGTGGGCGCCCCGGGCTGAACGGGATGCTCCTTTTTATGAAAACGCTTTGTTATGCCGCTTATCCACGCATGGGGACAGACGCCGTAACAAAGCGTTTTGGAATGGCAGTCAGATTTTGGACAGCCAGGCCGATTATGAGGCCAACTTCATGTTTTAGGCGAAGCCGGTCTGGTTATTCCGAATTTCTGCTGCTATGGATTCAGAACGATCTTCAGGTGGTGACCTTCCTTGTTGTACAGCGTGGTGAACCAGCGGTGGCCGTCGGCGAGCGGAGCGCTCCGGCTGATGATCGCATCGACATTGACCGCTTTTCTGGCGATCATATCCAGACAGGCCGGATATTCGCCGCTGGAGGCACAGGAGCCCTGCAGGGTTAATTGCCGTGTGACAACTGTCTGCAACGGCAGGTCCACTTTCGGAGCGATATTTCCGACCAGCGTTACGGCCCCGCCTTTCCGCGCGCAGGCGATTGCGGTATGGACGCTGGCATTGGTACCGGCGACTTCAAACACAACGTCCGTTCCTTCTCCGCCTGTGAGCGCTTTTACTTTTTCGTCGATGGTTTCGTTGGAAAGCAATATAATGTCCGCACCGAGATTTTGCGCCAGCTCCAGGTGCTCGGGATGATGGTCGATCGCGATAATCTGCCCATATCCGGCTGCTCTCGCGGCCTGAACGATGAGCAGCCCGACCATTCCTGTGCCGACGACCGTTACGCTCGCGCCCACTGTTCGCGGGCTCAGGTTAACCGCATGGAAAGCGACTGACAACGGCTCGACGATGGTGGCCTGATCGTAAGTTACCTCATCCGGAAGTCTGTAGAGGATATGCTGCGGGATTGCGACATATTCGGCGAAGGCGCCGTTTCTGCGGTACTCGTCACAGGATACGCCGAGCACGCGACGATTGGAACAAAGGTTGATCTGTCCTTTGCGACAATAATCGCAATGGCCGCAATAAACGGTTGAATCGAAAGTGACCCGATCATTTTTCTTCCATCCGCTGACAGCACTGCCGACCTCGGCGATGACGCCGCTGGCTTCATGCCCCATGATGACCGGAGGCTGACGCCTGCCGGTTGATCCGTCAAATCCATGAATGTCGGAGCCGCAGATTCCGCAGGCTTTCACCTGCACCAGGACTTCGTCCGGTTTTATTTCCGGAGTTTCGACTTCAATATATTCCATTTTTTTGTATTGTGTTAAAACAAGCGCTTTCATTTTCTCCTGATCCTTGTTTGTCCGGCAATTCAAAATAAAAGGCTATTCCTTATTAAACGAAGAAGGAAAGTTGTAAATCTGTTGTTCGGAAAGATAACAGATTTACAAAATATCTTTTTCTATTTCAAAGTGCGGTTTATTGTTCTGCACCGTAGCAGCGCCACTGTCCGGATCTTTGGCCTTTTTTGGCAAAAGGAAACCCGAAAACAGCAATTTTCCATCCATATTTCAAAGTTCACATCCGAAATATCATAACCGGCAATTCGAAATTCGGACGAATCTTTCGAGTCGCAAGAATAACAAAAAATCCTCCCCGTCTTTCGAAATGCTGCATCATCACAGATTCACTTGATTGGTATGGGATACTTATTTGGGGAATTTGCAGACAGGAAATTACCGGTATGCAAACGGACGGTAACTTAATCTTCCGTCAAAATCCGGCCCGTCTTCCGGTTCCAGCGGAAAGCGGATCGGTTTGCGGTCCCGCTGTGAGCGGTAAACGGCCGTGAACATTTCAACGGTTTTCCGCCCGTCATATCCGTCAACCGCCGGTTTGCGGTCCTGGATGATGGCCTCGATGAAATCCGCAATCTGAAGCTGATGGAAATAGGTCATCGGATCATGCAGTTCGGTGTTGCGGGTATCTTCTTCTTTCCATTTTTCGAGCATGGCCTCTTCGCCGGAAATGGTCCAGACGTCATTGAACGGCGGGTCTACTTTTGCCGTGACGCCGCTGATGAAAGCGGAACCGCCTTCAATCTGGGCCCCGACGGAAGCGCCCGAGTCTCCATGGATATGGATTTTTCCCCACAGCCCCGGTTTTTGGGAATTGGAAACGTAGAAATTTCCGATCGCGCCGTTTTTGAAGCGCATCACCGCAATGGCGGTATCTTCGATCTCAACGCTGCCATGGTTGAAATTGTCCCAATAGCCGAATAATTCTTCGATATCCCCCATCATCCACTGAAGCAAATCCAGCTGGTGCGGGGTCTGATTGACCATGACGCCGCCGCCTTCTTCTTTCCATTTTCCGCGCCAGCTGTCCATCTGATAATATTCCGGACTGCGCCAGCCCATCACTTCCATTGTCCCGAGGATCGGACGGCCGATTTTTCCCGCCCGGATCGCGTCGGCCATGCGGACGACCGGCCAGTAAAAGCGGCGCTGGCTGATGACGCCCAGTTTTACCTGTGCCTGCTCACAGGCTTGGATCGCTCTGTCGCAATCGTTCAGGCTGGAAGCCAGCGGTTTCTCGCAGATGACATG
>CALAEB010000527.1 GCA_937890875.1 uncultured Anaerolineaceae bacterium
GCTGGGGCGTACTGGTCGGCATATCTGTCGCATTCTGATAAGCTTCATAAGTTTGCTGAAAACTGACGAGGTTGTTCTCAAGCCGGGCGATGTTTTGTTCAACGCCGAAATTTTTGGCCAGAATCACCGCGAGCAGACCGATCGACAGCAGGACAACCAGCGCCAGCAGAAAAAGGATGATCCGGTTTGCCTGTTTCAGGCTGAACATGGACTTTTTGTTCTCCTGGATTATGCTTTTTGTTCGGATCAACTCGTCCTGCAGGTCAAAAAGCTGAATATTCTTCTGCCGGAATTCTGTGACTTTCTGCTTCAAAAAAGGCAGATTGTTCGGATTGGCAAAGAGTTTTCCGGTTTCCGGATATTCACTGTTCCCGGAAAGATCGGTCAGCAGCGTATTAATCAGGGCCATGGATTTCCGGTCCTCGGATTCGTTCTGCCGGGCCAGAATTTCTTCCCGTAGGTGATCGTAGAGCGGCGCGTTCTCCAGATAATGCTGGTCAATCAGGTTGTTTGCCGTGAGAAAATCGCCATTTTCAATCATTTTTCGCAGTTGGAACAAATTCTCGGCGTCGATTTTCTTTCGCAGCCCTTTGATCCGGTTGATCTTATCGCCGATCCGGACAAATACTTCCTGTGTACTGGCGTTGCCTGCCTCAGATAACACCTTCAGGCAGGTATCCAGTTCTTCCTGGATTTTCTGCCCGATTTCAATGGATTCGATCTTTCGGATGATTTTTGCGTTCAGAATGGCTTCCGGCACGGTTGTCAGCCAGTTGATGCTGTGCAGTGTGTCATCGGAAACGATAGTATTTTCAGGCCCTATTTTTTCGGTCCAGGCACTGACATCTTTCAGCATCGCCTCCAAAATCGGCGACAGCTCACGCTCTTCGGCATATGCGTTTGCCTGGTTGACGGCCTGCAGCACGCTGTTCAGATTCTGGATAAAACTGAAATTCCAGCGTTCGGAAGTTGTTCCGAATCCTTCAAAAGCGGCGGATAAAGCGAGTACCCGTTCCGAAATGTCAGCTATGTCCGCAGCGGAATAACCTTTGCCGGGCTGAGGAACAATTGCGTTGGTTGCTGCAGTCTCCGCCGGCTGCCGGTCGGGAACCTCCGCCGGTTCGGGTGGCCGGGCTGCGTTCTCGCGGATCCTTTTCATGCTTTTCTTATAGGCGTCCGCCAAAAACGGATCGACAACCCGCAGCGCGGACGTATTGTATTTCAGGTGAAATGCGTCATCCGTTATTTCGCCCGAATCCAGCCCCTGGATAATTTTCCAGGCCTGAATAACATCCGCGATGCGTTCCAGGTTCTCCTGCAGCAATGATGTCAAATCCGGATTGGAAGCGTTTTTGGCCAGTTTTTCCCTGACCAGAGCGGACAGCTTCTCGTATCCGCTCACCAGTTCAGGGATGTTCCCTGTGATGACGGAATCAATGCAAAGGTCAAATTCGCGGTGCGGGACAAGATCAATCTTTCCGTACCAGCTTTGCAGGAAACGGATTTCCGGGATCAGCCAGGCCTTATAGGAAGCAAGCGAAATCAGCCGGGGCTCCAGGCTTTTCTGAAAATCTTTTCCCATCAGAAATTCATTTTCTTTCCGGATTAATTCTTCCGCATCTTTCTTCAGGCTCTCCCAGGAAACTGCATAGCCGGTCGTGGTTTTGGAATCTTCAAGCGCCTCATCCAAAATTGCGAGGATTTCGTCCCAAACCTCAACGCAGCGGTTCTGCAGCCGGATCTCATTGACACCGCCGGCGAGCTGGTCGCCGAGCAAAACCGCATATTTCTGATTGAGCGGCGCTACATGGGTGGTGCAGGATAATCTGCCCAGCAAACGGATTAAAACCCGGTCATTTTCCTTTTGGATCGGATATTCAAACTTGCCTTTATTGATCAATTCAAGCATTTTTCGCCCGTACATCAGTTCCGGCAGAAAAAGGCAGAATTTCCGAATATCCTCTGAAAGGGAAAATGCGGGCGCGTTCAAACGGGCATTCCCCCAGTCGATCAGCGTAATCTGCAGCCGATTTTCGCGTTCCATCCAGAAAAGATGTTCCAGCGGTTTGATGTCCACATAGGCAATTTTATTTTTTGCGCAGGCCCGCAGCAGCTTGGCAAATTCGAAAGCGATGGTAATCCTTGCCGTCAGCGTGTCCGGGAGCTTCGATTCGCAGTGGGTACCCTCTCCGGATGTCTGGATCTGTACATGGAAGCGGGACCGGTCGAAGACTCTGACAAATTCGAGGTTGAATTTTTCCGGGTCATCGGTCAGGATTTCCGGCACCGGCAGATAATTCAATCTTTTCAGCGGATCCGGTTCCGCCAGCACTTCGTTCCTGAACAACTGTGTGACTTTCATCAAGACGTTCACTTCACCGGCCGGTTCTTCATGAATTTCATTAAATTTAACGAAATATCTTTCTTTTGTTTCAGGATTCTCAAACTCATATGCAGCGGAAAACCCGCCTTCGCTTTTGACCCCGGTGGGGACTAAAGCCAGCGTCTTATTCCTGTATTTGACAGAATGAATGGCTTCCGCAAATTGATCGATAACAACCTGTTCCACAAAACCTCCCTAAACCGACCGGTATGCCCGGTAATTTCTCTTCTCTGAGGATGATTTTTTCCCAACGGATGATAATGCTTGCAGAAACTGTCCGCGGGCTACGCGGCTTCCGCTCCCGGGGTCGGTAATATACTGAAAAGTTTTTTCCCGGGTATCCACAATTAACGCGGTTCTGGGCGTGTTCTCCTGTTCGATTCCCGCGCTTCCGGGATTGATTCCGAATCGCTGATGTCCGTTTCCGTAGTATACCGGTTCTGCTGCCATTTCCGGGCTGAACATCCGCCACATGTTGACAAACGAAGTTTTCGAATACACAAAGTATCCGGGTTTATGCGTATGCCCGAACAAAAAATGATCGGTTTTCAGATTTCCCGGATTCCCGAACAATCCGCGTGTGACGATATTCAGATCATGCGGATTGAGGTAGCTCTCCCATGGATCGGCCCGGTACTCCGCAGTATTATGGCAGGAATAACTGCACCCATGGAATAACGTGAACTGAGGCGTTTTCTCCGGCAGCAGCAGAACCGGATTTTTCATCATCCGCCTCAGCAGCCTAGGCTTTCCGTTCCGCAGATTTTTTCTCCGTATATCCAGCGTTTCCTTCATGTTCCGCTGCGCTTCGTTCGTCTCATCATTTTCGGGATGCAGCAGCCAATACTCCCAGTTGCCGAAAACACTGGATGTCGGAAATTGTTCCAGATCTGTCAAAACGGATAAAAAACGTTTCTGCAATTTGTGTACG
>CALAEB010000528.1 GCA_937890875.1 uncultured Anaerolineaceae bacterium
GCCATTTCCTGTTCCTTTTTTTGTTAAACAATTCCGCAAAATGACCTGAAGCTCGATCCATATGCCGAAACCGGAATTCCGGAAATTTTTATTCCGAACGATAGATTCTGCCGTTTCTTATTCTTCTTTTCAGCAAAAGACCGGACAGAAAGTCCGCCGCAGGATTGCGAGGCAATGTTATTTCCCGCAGCCCGGACATATTCCAACCTATCCGCATTGTTTTCCGCAAATCAATCCGGTGCAGGCACATCTTCAGGGCAGTTCTTGTGTCTCCGGTCATTTTTTTGATCAGCAACTGAAAAAATCTGGCTGCTACAGTTCAGATAATGAATTCCTTCTATTTATTATATAATGAAATGAGCAGGAATTTGGACAAAAACAGCGATTCGAAACAGGAAAAGAAAGCACTGTGGTTCTGCCGTGGTTGTGTTCCGCGCAACTACGGCAGAACCACAGGTTTCTCTTTTTGCCCGAAAGGAGTTGTTCAGATCGCCCGCCGGATAAGCGATGATGGAATAAGAGGAAAGCATGCATTCAGATGACGAGAAAAGACGCTATTTCCAGTTGAAGGATGAGATTAATCAGCATAATTACCGGTATCATGTTTTGGATGCGCCGGTCATCAGTGACAGCGAGTTCGACGTGCGGCTGCAAACGCTGCGGGAAATCGAGGCGCTGCATCCGGACTGGGTCGCGATGGATTCCCCTACCCGCCGGGTGGGCGGAACCCTTTCTGAAAAGTTCAGAAAGGTTCCGCATCCGGCACCGGTCCTGAGCCTAGCCAACGCATTTAACGAGGCGGAAGTACAGTCCTGGCTGGAGCGGATCGAGAAACTGGACGACCGGGTGCGCTTTGCGGATTTCGTGACGGAACCGAAAATTGACGGATTGACGGTCGTGCTGCGTTATGAGCATGGTTTTCTGGTCCAGGGCGCGACCCGCGGGGACGGCGAGATCGGCGAAGATATTACCGCGAACATCCGCACAATCCGTGCGGTTCCGCTCTCCATTCCGGTTTCCGGCAAAGGGCCGGCTGTTCCGGAATTACTGGTCGTCCGCGGTGAAGTGTTTTTGCACAACTCCGATTTTGAGCGTTTGAATAATGTCTTGCTGGAAAAAGGAGAAAAGACCTGGCTGAATCCGCGGAACACAGCTGCCGGATCGCTGCGTCAGTTGAATCCGGAGATTACCGCGGCGCGTCCGTTGACGCTGTTTGTTTATCAGATCCTGGCATCTTCGGACGGAGAACTCCCGAAAACGCAATGGGAACTGCTGGCTTACCTGCGGGATTTGGGATTTCCGGTCAGTCCGGATGCCGTTTATTGCGAAAACGCGGCGCTGATGCTTTCTTCACTGTCCAGCTGGAATGAGAAAAGGGATCAACTGGATTATGATATTGATGGCGTGGTCATTAAGCTGAATGATCTGCAGATGGCGGCCGGACTTGGTTTTGTCGGGAAAGATCCACGCGGAGCAATCGCGTTAAAATTTCCGGCGCGGGAAGTGACCACCACGCTGGAGGACATCGGGGTCAACATCGGCC
>CALAEB010000529.1 GCA_937890875.1 uncultured Anaerolineaceae bacterium
TGAAATTCCGCAGGCGTATTTCCGGTTTAAAGAAAAGAAACCTTCGATCATTGACCAGTCGAAGCACACCGTTTCGCTCAGTTTTCTGCAGGATGCCTGGCGCAGGCTGCGGAAAAATAAGGCGGCTGTCTTCTCCGTGTCCGTCCTGGCGGTGATTATCCTGATCGCTTTTCTGGCTCCGGTGATCGCGCCGTATGACCCCAATAAACAAACGATTCCCTATGCCAACCTGCCGCCGAAAATCCCGGGCGTCCGGATTAACGGTTTGAACGGTTTGATTCAGATGCGCGGAGAATGGCGGGACAGGTACACGCTGGCAAACGTGCCGGAAGATGTGTACTTCATTTTCGGGACGGATGAATTCGGGCGGGATCTGTTTTCCCGGGCGTTGTATGGGACGCGTATCTCGCTGACGATTGCCTTTGTCGCTGCATTTTTGGATCTGACGATCGGCATCGTTTATGGGCTCACCAGCGCGATGAAAGGCGGCCGGACCGATAACCTGATGCAGCGGTTTCTGGAAATCATATCCGGTATCCCCAGTCTGGTGCTGGTCGTGCTGATGCTGTTGATTTTTGATCCGGGGATTACCTCGATCATTCTCGCGATGGTTCTGTCCTCGTGGATTCCGATGGCGCGGATCGTACGCGCGCAGGCGTTGAAAATCAAAAATATGGAATATGTTCAGGCGGCGGAAGCGCTCGGCACGTCTAAATTCAAAATCGCCCTGACGCATGTACTGCCGAACATCAGCGGACTGGTCGTCGTCCGGACCATGTTTTCCATCCCTTCCGCCATCTTTTTTGAGACATTCCTGAGCTTTATCGGTGTTGGGATGCGCATTCCAAACGCCTCGATCGGAACACTCCTGAACAGCGGCTATAAAGTGTTCCGGATTTATTCTTATCAAATGTGGATCCCGGCGATCATCCTCTGCGTGATCATGCTGGCTTTCAACTTATTCGCGGACGGGCTGCGGGATGCTTTCGACCCGAAGATGAAAGATTAGGGATCTGTTCATGACCAATACGATTTTAGCGATCAAAAACCTGTCGGTGTCCTTTGATACGTTTGCGGGAAAGGTCCATGCGGTGCGGGATGTCAGTATTTCACTGTATGAAGGCGAGACGCTGGCGATTGTCGGTGAGTCCGGCAGCGGCAAAACGGTCACCTGCCGTTCGGTGATGCGGCTGCTGGCAAAAAATGCCTCCATTGACAGCGGCGAAATTTTGTTCGAAGGAGAGGATTTGCTGAAAACCGAGATCCGCCGGCTGCGGACGATCCGCGGCAATAAGATTTCCATGATCTTTCAGGATCCGATGACTTCTTTGGATCCCACGATGAAGATCGGACATCAAATTCAGGAAGCGATCACGCTGCATAAACCGGTCGGCCGCAATGAAGCCAAAGCGAAAGTGCTGGGACTGCTGCGGACGGTGGGAATCGAAAACCCGGAAAAGCGGTATGACCAATATCCTCACCAGTTTTCCGGCGGCCAGCGGCAGCGTATTGTCATCGCGATCGCGCTGGCCTGCGGGCCGAAAGTGCTGCTGGCGGATGAACCGACCACCGCGCTGGACGTGACCATGCAGGCCCAAATTATCGATTTATTCAAAGACCTGCAGAAAAAAATTAAAACCTCCATTTTGTTTATCACGCACGATCTGGGCGTGGTGGCGAATGTGGCGGATCGTGTCGCTGTGATGTACGCCGGAAAAATCGTTGAGATCGGCAAGTCGGATGAAATTTTTTACGACCCGCGCCACCCTTACACTTGGGGGCTGCTCCGTTCCATGCCCACGCTGGAAACCGATACGCCGGCACTGCATACCATTCCGGGGTCTCCGCCTGACCTGATCGATTTGCCGGCAGGAGACGCGTTCGCGCAGCGGAATGAATACGCGCTGGAAGTGGACGATTGGATGGAGCCGCCGTTTTTCAAGGTCAGCGACACCCATTACGCGGCAACCTGGCTGTTGGATCCCCGGGCGCCCAAAGTTACTCCGCCGGAGGCGATCGAGAAACGCCGGCAGGCATATTTTGAAAGGAAAGGGCAGAATGATGAGCCAGCATAAGAAACTTTTGCAGGTTGAAAACCTGGTGCATATTTTTGACGACAGCAGCCGGAATCAGATCCGGGCTGTGGATGATATCAGTTTTGACATTCATGAAGGGGAAACATTCGGGTTGGTGGGCGAATCCGGCTGCGGAAAAACGACCACCGGCCGAATGGTCGTCAAGCTGTTGTCCATTTCTTCCGGAACGGTGCGTTATGCGGGCAAAGATATCACCAAAATCCGCAAACGGGAGGAATTGCTTCGGTTCCGGCGGGAAGCGCAGATCATTTTCCAGGATCCGTACGCGTCGCTCGATCCGCGGAAAAAGGTGAGAGATATTATCGCCGAAGGACCGGATGTTCACGGGCTGGCCCGCGATAACGGAGACCGCGAACATCTGGTGGCTGAATTATTGAAAACGGTCGGACTTCACCCGGATCATATGACGCGCTATCCGCATGAATTTTCCGGCGGACAGCGCCAGCGGATCGGCATCGCCCGCGCACTGGCGCTCTCACCGCGATTTATTGTCTGCGATGAGCCGATCTCGGCCTTGGACGTCTCGATTCAGGCTCAGATCGTGAACCTGCTGAAAGAACTGCAGGAAAAAAAGGGCCTGACCTATCTGTTTATTGCGCATGACCTGTCAATGGTGCGTTACATTTCCGACCGGATGGGTGTGATGTGCCGGGGAAAGCTGGTGGAGGTCGGATCGGCCGAGGAGATTTACCGGCGCCCGATTCACCCTTATACCCGCAGCCTGATTTCGGCCATTCCGCTGCCGGACCCCGTTTCTGAGCGAAAACGAAAGCGGATCCCGTATCATCCGGATCCGGAGGAACCAAACCGGTACCGTCTTCGGGAAGCGGCGCCCGGCCACTTTGTTTATTGTGACGAGCGGGAAAATTTTGGTTAAGTTCCTTTGTCCGCTTTTTTCCCGATAATCCCGGAAAAGCGGACAAAGGAGAAACGATTTTTGTTTAAAACACAAGTCAGTCGGTAAGGAACATCAATTCGAAATTGGGAAACCAAAAAGGAAAACACGAGAGAACACCCTCCCTTTTTTGGGAATTTAATGCTTTTGACACTCCAACCATATTTCGAAATATTGGGCAAGGATAGGACAGATATGAGCCGAAGAGAAAAAGTTGTCGAATTTGTGGACGCCTCCGGGGACGAATATAAGAAAATTGCGCTGGATATTCATGAACACCCTGAGGTTAGCAATTATGAATTTTTTGCCTGTGACAGGCTTTCGCAGCAGTTGATTGAAGAAGGCTTTCGGGTTGAGGTGGACGTAGCCGGACACCGGACGGGGTTTGCGGCATATCACCATTCAGGAAAACCCGGACCGGTATTGGTTTTTCTGGCGGAGTATGAC
>CALAEB010000530.1 GCA_937890875.1 uncultured Anaerolineaceae bacterium
AGGGTTTCGATCAATTCTTCGCCAACCCGATCCCGCCGACCACTGTTTACGACCGCAGCGGACAGCATCCGCTGCTTGTGCTGCAATCACCGGAAGCAGAGACTGCGGCACTGACCGTCAATGACCCCAAAACGGAGCATTTTTCGGAGGATTTTTTGCGGCTGGTTGTTGCTTCCCGTGAACCGGATTTTTGGGAACATTCCGGTTCGGCCGGCTGGAGCCACCTGCTGGATCCGCAACCAGTCACGATTGCTGAGGAATTAACGGAAATCGTCTTCGCCGGCAGGTTGGGTTCCGGTGCGGGTAAAGCAATCCGTATGCGAGTGCTCGCCCGTGAAATCACCGATATCTACGGAAGAAACCAGATCCTCACCTGGTACCTGAATCATGCTTATTTCGGGCAGCATGCCTTCGGTACGGAAGCTGCTGCCCGCACCTACCTGAACAAGTCAGCTTCTCAGCTGACCGCCGCCGAATCCGTTCTGCTTTGCGCGATCCTGCGGTCGCCTGCGCTGAACCCGATCGATTCCCAGGGAGCAATCCGCGAATCGTATCTCGCCGAATTGACACATCTCACGCAAAAGGGCGCGCTCTCCGCCGAGGAAGCGGATGCGCTGCAATCCGCCAGTTTCATTATCTATGAACCGCTCCCGCTGGATTATCGCATCCCCGCCAACCCGATCCTGCAAAAAGCTGTCGGCGCCGCTTATGAAGCGCTGGGGCAGGAAAACGTGGAGCGCGGCGGCTTTTCCATTCAATCGACCATCGATTATGAACTGCAGCAAACCATGGCTTGCCTGGTTATGGCTGAAGAAGAAGCCGGAAATTGTGGACTGCCGGAGGATTCCGGCATTTCCAAATCTGCCCTCAGTGATCTGAGAAACGCGCTTTCCGCGAGTTCGGTTTCCGCCGTGCTGATGGATGTGTCCACCGGCCAATTATTGGCGGCGATCGACACAACGTCCGAATCCGCGGCCGGTTCAACCGCTAAAAACACGTTTACGCCGCATGAACCCGGCAGCAGCCTGACGCCTTTCGTTGTCCTGGCCGCCTTGAACCGCGGATATTCACCATCCAGTCTGGTCTGGGATTTGCAGGAAATCGGAGCCTCCGTTCCCACCGGATTCACCAGTCCGGATCAACAACAGCATGGGCCTGTCCGTCTGCGAACCGCACTGACCGGGGATTATCTCCGCCCCATTTCAGAATACTTGCAGGAATTCGGCGCAGGAGCCGTCTGGAACCAGGCGGAAAAGTTTGGGCTGACATTTTCGGGGACAAAAAATTCCGCCGATCTGATTTTCTCCGGCGGAGCCGTCACCGCGGAAGCGTTGGCCGGGGCTTACAGCGTTTTCGCCCACCAGGGAACGCTGACACGGACCGGAATGAATAATTCACAGCGGAATATCTCGATTCTGTCGATTCATGATAAAGAAGACCGGACCTACAATTTGCAGCCCGTAAGCGAAACCGCGCTGCTGGACAAGGGACTGGCTTATTTAATAACCCATATGCTGGGCGAAGAAAAACAGTCTTTTGCTTATCTGGATCGTCCGGCAGCAGTCAAAATCGGGCGTGTTTTTGAAAAAGATGACATCTGGGTGGTCGGCTACACACCGCAGATCTCCGCCGCCGTATGGATTGGTGGAGATGAACAAAGCGCCGAAATTGTCGCAACTTCATTCTGGCGTGCGCTGATGGAAGCGGCGCACAAAGCCAAACCGGTCGCCGGTTGGGACATCCCGGAGAATATTTCTCACCGGATCGTTTGCGCGCCATCCGGATTGATCCCAGGCGGTGCCTGTCCGCAGACCGTCAGTGAAGTTTTTCTGAGGGGAAGCGAGCCTACGACTTATGACGATTTGTACATCAGCGTCCCGATCAATCGGGACAATCAACTTCTCGCGACGGTCTACACGCCACCTGAACAGATCCGTTCAAAAACGTTTATGAATCTGCCGGAAAACGCAAAACGCTGGGCGGCGGAAAATAAAATCGAATTAATCCCAACGGAATATGATCCGGTCAGCCCAGGCGCCTTGGAGAACCCGAATCTGGAGATCATTTCCCCGGAACCTTTCAGCAGTTATACCACTGGCCAGGCGGGAAACGAATTGATCGAGATATGGATCGACCTGCATCTATCGGAACCGGTCCGTCATTACCAGATCGCTTATGGGAACGGCCCATATCCTGAGAACTGGACTTCCGGACTGGAGGGGGAAGAACTCCCCTCCGGGCGGCTGAAGATCGGGACCATCGACCCGGCCGCGTTTGAACCCGGCCTGTATGACATCCGGGTTTCCGTTGTGACCGAATCGGGGAAGTATTACCGTTCGGACACCTTGATCAGCCTCCAATAGTGCATCCTGCTATCTGTCAATCACAGGTTTCATTGTAAGCAATATCTCAGAGGCAATTACAATCAGGCAACTGCCATAAAAAATCAATGCGGGAAAAAACGGAAAGAATTAATACTGCCCCTTTCAAAAACCAGCAATCCCCAAGGGATCCCTAACAGGATGCGCATCTTCCAAATTGCCGATCAGATATGCATGCGGAAGAATAGAATGCTATTTAAGATAATGGAGCAATACCTTTGCGGTGTTGGACAACGGTCTATGGTTACTCCATGTCAGTGTGACAGTTCGTGACGGCAACACTTCAATGATCGGGATTTTAAATACCTCCTGCTTTTCGATAGCATTTTGAACAAAATTTTCAGTAACATAACCTATCCCAAAATTCGCAGCAACCATTTGTAAGATCAGCTTTGTGTCTTGAACCTCGTGGATCGGCGTTGCGACAAGGCCGTACGATTGCAAATAAGCGTCCATATGTTTGCGGGTGAGGCTTTTTTTGGGGAGCATTATGATCGGGAAATAGTTTATGAGCTCATAAATTGAGTGCGAACTCGCAGCAAGCTGCTTATATTTGTCGCCTGCTACAAAACAATCCGTGATCTGGAAGAGTCCCTGCGATAAGAAAAAGACGCCATCCATTGGCTGAGTCGTGATCCCGATATCCAAAAGATTGTCGTTGATCGCTGTGGCAATAAGTTCCGAAGAAAGAATATCGACACGGAACCGGGAAGATGGGTAATCCGTATAAAACTTTTTCAATCGAGGAAGTAAATAGTTTTCAAAAACATCCCGTCCGACACCAATTCGAATTTCTGAAAACGTCTTCTTCTGGATACTGTTAATTCTGTTTTTCGTGTCGTTCAGTATTGAGTAAGTCTCTTTAACGCTTTGGAAAAGCAATTCGCCCTCCAGAGTCAATGAGACACCCTTGGGTGTCCGTTCAAATAGCTGACAGTTCAATTGCGTTTCAAGATTTGATATCGCTTTACTTAAAGCAGGCTGAGAAATATATAAGGTTTTCGCCGCCTTTGTAATATTCCCGATCAGAGCAACCTGATAAAAATACTGATAATA
>CALAEB010000531.1 GCA_937890875.1 uncultured Anaerolineaceae bacterium
AGACAATCACAAGCTTTTCGTTAATTTGAAAAGACTTTATATTTCCGACAATCCGGCTTTTGACACCCCAATCATATTTCAAATTGCTGCCGATTTCGTTTTATAATTTACCCATGGATGGGGTGATCCATTTTTAGCAATTCGAACTGCGGAAAAGGGGCTGTATCTGAAGAATGATACAGGCCTTTCGCTTTATTCGAAAAAACGATATTTCGAATTGCTGCCTGTCCATAAATGTTAATGGGTAGAAAAGGATGGGAAGGAAAAGTCTTGTGGCTTTATTCAAGTCGGCAATTTTGGCATGGAAGCATATTCTTGTATTCCGGATCAAAGAACTTTATTGAACCGGGTGTTTCTTCGAAGATGGAATAAATTTGTAAATTGCCCGGCTCAAAACAACAATTCGAAATATAACCGGACGCTCTGTTGTTGTCTTGATTTTGAACGGAAACAGAGCGGCAACCTGTCTTTCTTTTTCATTCGAAAGAATTTCCTGAATTTCGAAAAGTTGGACTTAAGAGGAACCTGATGAAAAAAAATGCACTGCGTGTTGTGTTGATGGGGTCGCCGGAAATTGCGGTGCCTGCTTTGCATGCGCTATGGGAAAATTATAAAGTCACCGGTGTGGTGACCCAGCCGGACCGTCCGGCCGGAAGAGGTAAAAAAATCATCTCTTCTGCAGTGAAGCTCGCTGCAGAAGAATTAGGAATTTCGGTTATCCAACCTGAAAAACTGCGGGATCCCGTTTCGTTGGAACGGCTGAAAGACTGGGAGCCAGACCTGATCGTCGTCATGGCGTACGGGCAAATTTTGCGGAAAAATGTGCTGGAGCTGCCTGAATTTGGCTGTATTAATGTGCATGCTTCGCTGCTGCCCCGCTGGCGGGGTGCGTCTCCGATTCAGGCCGGAATTGCAGCCGGCGACAGTCAAACCGGTGTGACGATTATGAAGATGGATCCGGGATTGGATACGGGGCCGATCCTGGCGACGGAAGCCATGGATATTCTGCCGGATGACACAGCGCTTTCCCTTTCTGAACGGATTGCCGGCGCTGGCGCACGCCTGCTGATATCCACCATCCCGGGGTATGTTGACGGCGCGATCCTGCCGAAATCGCAGGAAGAAATCGGCGTTACCTATGCGCCGTTAATTAAAAAAGAGGACGGATTACTGGATTTTTCCAGACCGGCTGCGGAACTGGAGCGGAAAGTGCGAGCTTATCATCCCTGGCCTTCCGCCTTTTTCTATTTGACAGAGATGCTGGTGAAAGTTCACAAGGCGCACACTGTTCCTTTGACGGAAGCGGCACTGCCTGGAAAAAGGGTGCTGTATCAGGGAATGCCGGCGATTGCAGCCAGGGACGGACTGTTGGTTCTGGATGAAATTCAATGTGCCGGGAAAAAGGCGATGGCGTGCAAAGCGTTTCTGGCCGGATATCGGGACTGGGAGTCATGAGATGCCGATGAAAGTCGTTTGTTTTGGCGGCGGGGCGATCGGGGCGTATATTGGCGGCAGTTTGGCCCTGGCCGGAAATGAGGTTACATTTGTTGAGCGGCCCGATTCCGCACCGGTATTGTCTGCGAACGGGATCCGGCTTGAAACCCGTGACGGTACACGTCATCACGTGATGAATTTCCGCGTTTTTGACAATTTCACATCCGCCCGGCAGGCGGCGGGACCCTTTCACCTGGCTTTACTTGCGGTTAAATCCTTCGATACCGACGCGTTGCTGACTTCATTGGAGCCCGAACGGACAGCGCTGCCGCCT
Source organism: uncultured Anaerolineaceae bacterium (assembly GCA_937890875.1). Lineage (GTDB taxonomy): Bacteria > Chloroflexota > Anaerolineae > Anaerolineales > Anaerolineaceae > Flexilinea. Next base: position 1,769 of record CALAEB010000531.1, read on the forward strand.
TTTTTGAGTTTACAGAACGGGGTTGAAAACGAGGTAAAACTGGAGGCTTTTCTGGGCAGGGAGCGTGTGATTCCTGCGTCTGTGTGCACCGCGATCAGCCGGGGGGAGCAGGGCCTGGTCAAAGTGGAAAAACTGCGCGGGATCGGCATCGCGGACGGGTTTCCGCTGTCTGCGGAAATTGCGGACGTTTTTTCAAAAGCCGGGCTGAAAGCGGAATTGATAGCCAATGCGACCGGGATGAAATGGTCAAAAATGCTCTCCAACCTGATGGCGAACGCTTCTTCAGCGATTCTGAATATGACTCCGGCTGAAATTTTTTCCGATCCCACCGCGTACCGCCTGGAAGTTTCCCAACTGCGAGAGACGCTGTTGGTGATGCGGGCGTACCAAATCCCGCCGACCGACATTCCGGGAATTCCGATCCGGCTGCTTTGCACTGCGCTCCGATATTTTCCGGATTGGCTGATGAAACCGGTCCTGAAAAAATCGGTCGGTTCCGGACGGGGTGGCAAGATGCCATCCTTCTATATTGATTTGCATGCCGGAAAAAAACAGAGTGAGGTGGAATACCTGAACGGCGCGGTGGTGCGTTATGCCGCAAAGAAAGGAATTCCGGTCCCGGTGAATTGTGTTTTTCTGGAAACGCTGCGCGCAATGGCAGCGGGAGATATTCCATGGGTTCAGTTTGATCACCGGTCGGATAAACTTGCCCGGCTGGTTTCTTCCCGGCAGACGGCGGTTCCTTCTCAGGAATCTGAGATATAGCGGCAATACGCTGTTATTCTCTTGCTTTAAGCAAAGCAAGAGAATAACGATTTTCCCTTTTGAGCCGAAGGGCTTTCCCGATCTCCGGTGCGGGTTGGAACCGGTTTCGCTTATCGCCAGCGTTTGAGCGTCGGGAGGAATGCCTGCATCATTTGCCGGGCTTTCGTTTCGTTCATGCCCCCTTCGACCATATGCGGAACGCAGATATCGATCATTTCCGGCAGAGAGACATCCTGGATGAATGCGCCGTTCTCGTAACAGTATGCGCAATAATCTGTGCTTTTGCTTCCGTCCGCATTGGTTCCGAACGTTTCATCCGTGGCGCCCATCGGCATGCCGCAACTTTGACAAACCTTTTCTTCCATTGCTTTATTCTCCTTATTTTTAATATAGGTTCCGTTTCAGAAGGAATCGGTGTTTCTACCTTATTTCGGGTTCCCGCAGGCGCGTCCGGAACAGGCAACAACTATGCCAGCGGCATCGCGACCAGCGTCAGCAGCTCGCTCTCCGAAAATTCAGGACCATTGTAATAATGCTCATAAGCTGTCCCGGCTGGCGTAAAGTTGTTTTTCGTGATCCACTGTGCCATTTCATCGTAAACCGGCGCCATTTCACTGTATGGGCCGCGATACATACAAAAGACAATTTTGCCTGCCGGAATAGAACCGGACTGTATTTCTCCCTTACCCGGCAATTGGCTTGCTACGGGAAAACCGATCTCAACATCCAGATTTTGCATGTCCATATTGTGATAGGCCACATAGGGGACCTCTGACAGATACGCCCCAATTTCCTGCAGATAAGCGGCCATCTTTCCATAACTTTCACCGATCAGCGCAGGCAGATTTTCAACTTTGGTTCTGGTGCGGATGTAGAGGGTGGGCTGCTCCCTTTTCTGCAGAATTTCAATATTGGATATTCTTGGCATTTTCTTTCTCCTTCAGATTATTTTCTTTCAATTTTCTGAGAATTCGGTAATCATTTCTTTGCGATGAAA
>CALAEB010000532.1 GCA_937890875.1 uncultured Anaerolineaceae bacterium
CGCTATATTGATTATCATGAACAGATAAGACCGCTGTGTGACGTTCTCATCGGGAAAATCGCCGAAAAAAACGGGGTTCCCATCCGATGGAAGACCTGTGTCGACTCGGGACCGGTGTTGGAGCGGTCTTTAGCCGTTCAGGCCGGTCTGGGCTGGATCGGGCGCAATTCCATGCTGATCCATCCAAAGTTCGGGTCAACCACCTTATTGGCAGTTTGTTTCCTGGATCTTGAAATTGAGGCGGATCCGCCTTATACAGAAGATCTTTGCGGAAACTGCCACCGCTGTGCGGATGCCTGCCCAACCGGCTGTATCGATCCGGTCAGCCGAACCGTGGACGCAAAACGCTGCATTTCATACCAGACGATCGAGAGCCGGGAGGAAATTCCAGCGGGAATCGCGGAAAAATGCGGAAACAACGCGTTCGGCTGTGATATCTGTGTCCGGGTCTGCCCCTGGAACCGGAAAAATCTGAGCAATCCGACCCCGCTGCAAACCCATAATATTCCGATCGGCGATAGTGCCGATCTTCAATTAACAGAAGATGCATTCAAAGAGAAATATCAGGGCACGCCGATTTTACGCTGCAAATATGCCGGCTGGAAGCGGAACGTCCGGAATGCGCTCAGAAATCAGAATAATGGGGAAGACATTAATAGTTAAAGTGCCAAAAGTCAAATTGTCGAAGCGGAAACTGTTGTTCTGTTTTTGTTGGGCTTCGCCCAACAAAAACAGAACAACAAATAACTCCTTTTAGAGAATTTTGTCCTTTTGACACCCGAATCATTAATATATAATAGGAATTCGAAAGAACAACGGCCGGCTCAAATCGCTGCCCGAATGCAGAATGACTATGATCCGAAATATTCCAGGACAAGCCCGAAGGGATCAACCAGCGGCGGTAAAATTGTGAGGCGGTTCTTCTATTTCAGAACCGCCTCACAGTAATTTTAAAACCGGCAACCGTTCGGAACGGTACGCGAATCAGTTTACGGCATCGCGGTATACGTCGGTACCGGCGTCGGTGTCGGCGTCACAATTTTCACGGCGATGACCAGTGAGACACCCGCCTGCAGCGGCACAGATGTATCTTCAATCCGGTTTAATTGCGCAATGGATTCGATCGTCGTGTTGAACTTCGAAGCGATGTCCTGCAGCGAGTCATTCAACTGGACGTTATATTCGATCTGCTGCCCGGTGGTATATTGATCCAGTGCGACCGGCGTCTCAGTCGGCAGCTCGGTATCCGGCCCCGGTATGATCACTTCCTGTCCCGGCGTCAGATTACAGGTATTCATGTTGAATCCATTGATCGCCAGAAACACATCAATCCCCACGCCGAATTTCTCCACCGCAACATACCAGCAGTTATCACCTTCCTCAACGACATAAACCTGGGGTCCTTCCGGTGTCGGCGAAAGCGTTGGCGTCGGTGTTATCGTCTCTGTCGGCGTCAGGGTCGGCGTGTTCGTCGGCACGGTAGCCGTGGCTGTCAGTGTCGCCGTCGGCGTCGGTGTGTCCGAGGCAAAAAGGCTCCCCAATGAAAATCCGCCATCGCCCGAAAACCAGAGAATCAGGATGATGATCCCTAACGCAAATATGAGTCCTGCCACACCCCAAATGATGAACGGAAGTATGCTCCGTTTTTTTTGGTAGGAACTGATGATATATTGAGGCGTATTCTTCTTTGGCATCCTGCATTTCCTTTCACTTCCAACATGTTCTTGACTTAAATTTTAACCGCAATTCATCCAAACCTGAAACAGCGATTCGAAATATGGGAAGGATTCTTTGTTGTTCTTTTGTTTTTGCGCAGAGCGCAAAAACAAAAGAACAACAAAATTTCTCTCCTTATTCGAAAGGCCTGCCAAATTTCAAATTGCTGAACCTAAAACAGGAACCAAACTGAAATTCCGAGCCGATTTCATGCGGTCAATGCAGTATCCGCCGCAGAAATTGTCCGGTATAAGAAGCATCACATTTCGCAACCGCTTCCGGCGTTCCATAAGCGATCACCGTTCCGCCGCGGTCGCCGCCCTCAGGTCCCAAATCAATAATATAATCGGAAACCTTGATAATATCCAGATTATGTTCAATAATAATAACCGAATTTCCCTGATCAACCAAACGTTGCAAAACGTCAATCAGGCGATGGACATCGGCCGAATGCAGCCCGACCGAAGGCTCATCCAAAACGTACAGCGTTCGCCCAGTCGCCCGTTTGGAAAGTTCTTTCGAAAGTTTTACCCGCTGCGCCTCGCCGCCGGACAAAGTGTTCCCCGGTTGGCCGATTTTCACATATCCCAGCCCGACATCCTGCAGCAGCTTCAGTTTATTGGCGATCGACGGAAACGCGTCAAAAAATCCGATCCCGTCATCAATCGTCAGATCCAGGACGTCCGCGATGGAAAGATCCTTGAATTTCACCTGCAGCGTCTCCTGATTGAAACGTTTTCCGTGACATACATCACACGGGACATAAACATCCGGCAGAAACTGCATTTCAATTTTTAGCTGTCCCTGTCCCTGGCAGGCTTCACACCGTCCGCCGTGTACATTGAAGGAAAACCTTCCCGATTTATATCCCCGCATTTTGCTTTCCGGCAGCTCCGCGAACAGTTTCCGGATCTCGTCAAATACGCCTGTATAAGTCGCCGGATTCGACCGCGGTGTCCTGCCGATCGGGGACTGATCGATATCGATTACTTTATCCAGATATTCAATACCCTTGATCTTTTCATATTTCCCCGGCGTTGTATACGCGCGATTCAGATCGTGGGCGAGCACATTGTATAAAATGTCGTTCAGCAGCGTCGATTTTCCGCTGCCGGACACACCGGTGATGCACACCAGCAGTCCCAGCGGGATCTTCACATTCACATTTTTCAGGTTATTCTCGGACGCGCCGATAATTTCAAGCACGCGTTTATCCGGCTTCCGCCGTTTCTTGGGAATCGGCACAAACTTTCGGCCGGTCAGATAATCCGCGGTGATCGAATCCTTGCTGGCTAAAACGGTATCCAAAGGCCCCGAAACCACAACTTCTCCGCCTTTGACGCCCGCGCCCGGTCCGAGATCGACAATCCAATCCGCGGAACGGATGGTCTCCTCGTCATGTTCGACGACCAGCACCGTGTTGCCCAGATTGCGCAGGTCGATCACCGTCTGCAGCAGGCGGTCGTGGTCGCGCAGGTGCAGGCCGATACTGGGCTCATCGAGGATGTACAGCACGCCGGCGAGGCCGGAACCCATCTGTGTGGCAAGGCGGATTCGCTGCGCCTCGCCGCCGGACAGACTCGGCGCTGCACGGTCGAGGGTCAGGTAGCCGACGCCGACCTGCTTCATGAAGCTGAGTCGAGCTCGCACCTCGTGGAGCAACTCGGCGGCAATCACACCACCGGTGTTGCCCAGGTCCAACTGCTCGAAGAAGTCGAGGGCGCTCTCGACATCGAGAGCCGTCACCTCGGCCAGGTTGCGGCCGCCGATGAGCACCGACAGCGCCTCCTGACGCAGCCGAGTGCCCTGGCAGT
>CALAEB010000533.1 GCA_937890875.1 uncultured Anaerolineaceae bacterium
TGATTTTCCGTAGGTTCATATGTTGCAGAAATAAAGAAGGCCAATCGTTGCGTTATGAAATATGAAAGGCTAGTTAAGTAATTAGAGGATATTGATTCGGCCATAAAGCTTATTGCTGACTTCTGGCTGCCAGCAACAGTTATGGCAAACAAACTGCGGCTTTTTGCAATCGCAACACATAATGATAAGCTTGTATTATAACCAAAAAGTAATAAAAATGAAAAAGTGTGAAAATTCGGCTGATTTGCTCATTAATTGCAGTTTTTTCTCAAAGGAAGGAGCCGTCAGGCTTCTTTTTTCTTGTCATAATCCTGTAACGAATTTTTTCAGCTGAAAGTAACGAAAACCAAGATAATATACTGCCTCCAGAAATCCGGAATAGGGAAAATCCTTCCGAATAAGAAATTTACGGTTCTCTTATCCCTTCGCTGATGAAAGGCCTGAATTTCAAATTATTTGGGCGCAACCGCAATTTAAATTCTGAAACCTGACCTGAATAGAAATGAAGAAATCAGGACGTTTTGTCCCGAATTGTTTGCCGGATCAATGGATTTCAGCAAATCGAAATTGCCGGGTTGCCAGGCGTCTGTTTCAAATTCAAACGCTCAGGCGCAATTGACAGAAAAGATAAATTCCGCTAAGCTCATAATAGTTGAAAACGTTTTTAGATTACAGGTGATCACTTGCCAATTACGCTGAAAGATATTGCAAAGGTTTGTAACGTTTCCTATTCCACGGTGTCCCGGGCGATTAATAATAAAAATATCCGCCCGTCGGCAAAAATGGATGAGATTCGGGAAACGGCAAAAGCGCTGGGATATTCTCCGAATGTCCTCGCGGTCCAACTTGTAAAACGCCGGACAAAGATTATCGGGCTGATCATTCCGGATATCGCGAATCCGCATTATTCTGAAATCACCAAGTGTGTTGAAGATGCGGCGCTTGAACGTGGATATCAGGTGTTTTTGTGCAATTCAGACTGGAATATCGCCAAAGAGAAAAGGTACCGCGATCTGCTGATCGAGCACCGGGTGGCCGGCATGGTTGTGATGCCGGTATCGGATGAAAGCCATATTCTGTTCCGTAATTTGGATATTCCGATCGTATTGCTGGGGAGCCGGACAAAGGAGCGCAGTCTGAACACGGTCGTAATGGATAATCATCAGGCGGCTTTTCTGGCCACTGAATACCTGATCAAAAAGGGCTGCACGAAACTGGCTTATATCGGACGACGGATCGAGAATTACACATCTTCCGACCGTATTCGGGGCTACAAAAGCGCTTTGCAGGCATATGGAATTGCGGATCAGGCTGCCAGCCTGATCAACAGCGACAGTTTTCAGCTGGAAGGCGGCTATACGGCAACGAAAAAATTGCTCCGGCAGCCCAACCGGCTGAACGGAATCATCGCATTCAACGATTTTATCGCGATCGGCGCAATGCAGGCCGTAGAGGAAGAAGGGTATATTGTCGGAAGCGATATCGCGATTATCGGATTTGATAACGTTCTCTATTCCGCGCTGCCCAAAATCAGTTTAACAACCGTGACGCCTTCCAACGAGGAACTTGCGAAAAAGGCGGTCGCAATTATTATTTCCTATGTGGAAGAAAATGAGAAAGAAGTTCAGCATCTCTTACTCCCGCCGAAACTGATTTTCCGGTCCACTTGCTGATTTTCGCAACTGGGGACCATGGTTTCGCAGGACAATTCCGGCTGAGGTGTCAGTAATTCGAAATTTGGAAATCTTTTTCGAATAAAGCGAACAACGAGATATCTTTTCATATTTTGAGAATCTGTTCACGTGACAAAAGGGAGGGACGGTTTTCTCGGAGGACGCGGAATCACCATCGGTCATACCGCGTGTCATTCTTCCGGCTATCCTGCAAATCTGCAAACGTTTTAGGATTTTATTAAAGGATTGAAAACTTTTGCAAAGAATAAAAAAAACGCATTTTAAGTGGATTATCATCAAATTGGCTGTAAAAATATCGAACATATTTGAAAGGGAGTAGTCATGAAGTTCAGTAAAAAAATCTCATTGATCGTTCCATGCATTTTGGCATTCGCTATACTGTTTGCCACCGTTGGTTTTGCCAGCGCAGCCTCCGAAAAACTTTCCATCTATGCCGCTTTGAATGAGGACGAAATCGCTAATTTTGTGAACAAATTCAAGGAAGATACCGGGATCGAAATTGAATATGTTCAGGGTGGTGCCGGCGACATGGCTGCCCGAGTCCAGGCTGAAGCGGCTTCCCCGAATGCTGACATCCTGGTCGGCGGCTCGGTTGACGTTTATGCGCCGCTGGCAAAAGCGGGGTTATTCGAACAGTATGACTCGCCGAACAATGACGCGCTCGACAGCCGGTTCAATGACCCGAACGGGTACTGGCAGGGCTGGTATATGGGTGTTTTAGGCCTGGCGATCAACCGTGACCGTTTTGCGGCTGAGCTTGCCCCGCAGGGTCTCGAATATCCGAAGACCTGGGACGATCTTTTGGATCCCCGCTATGACGATTTGTTTGTCACCAGCAATCCTGTGACCGCAGGCGGCGGCTACATTTTTGCGGCTGACCAGATTTTCCGCCTGGGTGAAGATGCGGCCTGGGAATATTTCAAACAGCTGGACCAGAATGTCCACCACTACTACAAAGGTGCCGGAGATGTGATCATGCCGGTTGCGACGGGTGAATTTATTGTCGGGATGAGCTGGGTTCATGATATTTACAAACAGGTAAAGGCCGGATATCCGATTGACATCGTTATTCCGGAAGATACCGCTTATGAAATCGGTGGCGTGGCCATCGTGAAGGGCGGCGCAAACACGGAGAACGCCAAGAAATTCATTGACTGGCTGCTGACAGAAGAAGTCGGAAGCATGAATACGCTCAATTCCAATCGCTATTCGGTTCTTCCTGCGGTTGCGTCTCCGGAGGGTCTGCCCGCGATTGAGGAAGTTGATCTGGTCGATTATGACCGTACCAAAGCCGGTGAGATGAAACCCGCAGTCGTTGAAAAGTTTGACGCTGAGATCGTTTCAAAACGGTAATAATTCTCTTTTTCTTCTGACAACGAATAGATGCGGGCAAAAGTTCTACCGGCATCTATTCGTTTCAATATGCAGTCCGGATTTGGAATTGATGCCGTCAGGCGTTTTTTTCTCTTCCGCGAAGCCGGAAAAATATGACAGCATGAAGGCGATTCCGCCGGCGGAACAATGCGACGTCCGACTTTCCTCAATTTATGCGTATTGATTTCAGAAATAGGAAACCCGGAAAATAATTAATGCAAAAAACCTGGATAAGCAACAATTTCAAAGAATTTTCACGATTAAGGAACGAACCGCTGCTCTTATTTGTCATCCTGTTTTTGGTGATTCTGACCGGTTATTTTGTTATTTGGCCGGTTGCTAAACTGATTACCGTCGCCAAATTATCCGAATACTCGATTTTGATCGAAACACCGCGTTGGGGGCGGGCATTGTGGAACAGTCTGAAAATGACGCTGATTTCCACAATTTCCTGTACGTTTGTCGCGTTTGTCTTCGCATATACCTTGACACGACTGGATGTGCCGCTGAAGAAGTTTTTCCGGTTTATCACGCTGCTGCCGGTTGTATCTCCGCCTTTTATTGTCGCGCTTTCTTATATACTGTTATTCGGCGTTCAGGGGATCATCACAAAGCGTCTGTTTGGCGTTTCCGTGGATGTTTACGGCGTGTTCGGACTTTGGGTCGTCCAGACGGTTACCTTTTTCCCGTATGCCTTTTCTGTAATTTACGGCGTGATGGGTAAAGTCAGCCCGAATTTGGAATATGCCGCATATAATATGGGCGCCGGACGCTGGCAGGTGTTCCGGGATGTCTTCTGGCCTTTATGCCGGCCTGGGGTAGCGGGCGGAGCTTTAATCGCCGCAATCAATGTGCTGACCGATTTTGGGAATCCGTTGATCATCGGCGGCGATTTGGCGCTTCTGCCGACGGAAGCATACATGCAGATTGTCGGCTGGTATGACATGAAAACCGCATCGATTCTCGCCGTCCTGATTCTGCTGCCTTCCTTTGCACTGTTCGCGCTGAACCGGTATTGGGTCGGGAAGCGTTCGTATGTGACCGTGACCGGAAAAGAGAGCTCGCTGAACGCTTATCCGGTGAATCCATGGGTAAAATGGGGCCTGTTTGCTTTCTGTTTGATTGCCTCAATTTTTATTGTGCTGGTTTATGGTTCGCTGGTCGTCGGGTCGTTTACCAAAACCTGGGGGTATGACTGGTCTTTTACCCTGAAGAATTACAGCCTGATCGGAGATAAGTTCGTTCAGATTTGGAACAGCATTAAATTCGCGGCGCTCTCGGCCGGATTTGCTTCCATTCTGGCCGTTATGCTCTCTTAT
>CALAEB010000534.1 GCA_937890875.1 uncultured Anaerolineaceae bacterium
AGTGTCTCCTTCGCCTGACGGGCATAGACTGCCGCGGCAAAATGATAAATACCCACGAACAAGGCCAATAAAACAAAGCCGATCAAAATCCGATAATTCACTGGTAACCGGCAAAAATATCAAGCGTTAAAAAATCTTCAATCCGGTCGATCTGCGCATCAGCCCGCTCGGACGGACCCCGCCGGCCGACCTGTACGGCATAAAAGCCAAGCTCATGAGCCGTATCCACATTCACCGGATAATCATCAAAAAAGACACAATCTTCGGAAGAATCAAGCCCGGTCATCCATAGCACTTTCTCAAACGCCTTGGGGCTGGGTTTCGTATCCGGAAAAGTATCAAACACATCCATAATACCATCAAAACAGTCTATGATTTGTAGCTGCTTCAGGATACGGGTCGCGTGGAAACGTTCCGCGTTGGTAAAAATATACTTCGGAAACGGAACGTCCGACAGCGCCCGGCGCAGTTTCGGAGCCGGAAGAATATCCTTTCCCGAATCGACATTATGGCTGTAGTGAAGAAAATCCGTTAAATTGACGCCATGCTCGATCACAAGCCCCTTTGCCGTCGTCCCATATTTTCGATATAAATGATCCCGGAAAGAGGCCACTTCTTCATGCGGGATCGACAATTCCGTTTCAATATATTGGTTCATCCTTTCACCCACCAGGGCAACCACATGGTTCCCTAACGGATATAAAGTTTCATCCAAATCAAAAAAAGCTGCTCTAATTTTCATGAACGTTAGTATATCGCAATCATGTTTATTTTGTATTAATTGTCATTTAACGTCAGGAATTCGCGATGGCCGCGTGTCCAAAAGCCAGATTAAGTGAAAGGTATATCCGACGCCTGATCCAATAGATCCGCGTGTCAAGAGCCGAATCAATCAAACTGGCAGCGCAAATCTGCCATCACAGCAGCATATGGGCAAACCGCAGCCAATTCAAAAGTTATTGAGGAAGGATCACCGGATAATTCATCCCATCCGGATGAATGACCGACATCGGCAGATGAAATACCGGGGATAAAATTTTTTCCGTCAATACCTCATCCGGGCTGCCATGAGCAAAAATCGCTCCTTTGTCCATGACCGCCACTTCATCAGCGAAACGGGCCGCGAGATTCAGGTCATGCAGCACAACCAGAACCGAAAGCTGTTTCTCTTTGCAGATCCGGCGGACGATAGTGAGCAGGCCAATCTGATAGGTCAAATCCAAATGAGCCGTCGGTTCATCCAAAATCAGAACCGGCGTATCCTGTGCCAGCGCCCGGGCCAAAATCACCCGCTGCTGTTCACCGCCGGAAAGCGCCTGGACATCGGCGTTCTGCAATTCCGTGATGGAAGTTTCAAGAATCGCATTCCGAACCAATCGGACATCGACCGATGAAAGCCGGCCTGTCCAGCCGAGATACGGTGTCCGCCCCAGTGAAACCGTTTCAAAAACGCTGAAACCGGAAGGAAATTGCGTTGATTGCGGAACGACAGAGATAAATTTTGCCCGCGAATTTTCCGGGAGGTCCCGCAAATCCAGATCCCGGAACGTCACTTTCCCGCTCTCCAACGGCAGCGTTCCGGCAACCCCGCGCACCAGCGTCGTTTTCCCGGAGCCGTTGGGGCCGATCAGCGCAACCATCTTGCCAGGAGGAATATCCAATGAAACATTCCGGATCACCGGCGTTGTACCGTAACAAATTGAACTGTTCTGAATGGAAAGCATCTACTGCAGCCTTTTCTGTTTCACCTGGCGCAGCAGCCAGAGGAAAAAGGGCGCGCCGGTCAGCGCGGTTAAAATACCCACCGGGAGTTCCTGCGGCGCGATGATCACGCGTGAAATTACGTCCGCTGTTAACAAAAAG
>CALAEB010000535.1 GCA_937890875.1 uncultured Anaerolineaceae bacterium
CTGCTCGATGGCTTCACCCGCGGAGCGGATTTGTTTTTCAGCCTCCTGAATGCGCTGGTTCATGAACGCGGCGGTCTGGTCCTTTTTCTGGATCTCCAGCGTCAACTGAGCGATTCTTTTCCGGGATGTTTCCAGTTCGGCGCCTGCTTTCGCGATCAGGGCGGCAGCCTGCCGTTCAGCCTCCTGAAGACCAGCGATAGCCTGCGCGATTTCCCTGATTTGAGCGGAAAGCCGGCTGACAGATTGTTCGGCTTCGCGGATGCTTTCCTGGATTTCCTGTTTTTCCCGCGTGCGTGCGAAAATTTGATGTTTGGTTTCGTTGCCGGTGATGATGCTTCCATTGGCGTGGAATGTGTCCCCCTCCAGCGTGACCAGTGATTGACCGGGCAGCAGCGCCGGTTGCAGCGCAATCGCCTGCTCCCGTGAATCCGCCAGAAAGACATCCCGAAACAGTCTTTCGGCCAGCCGCCGGTTCCGGTCGGTATGCTCGATGAAATCCAGCAGACGGGGACTGTTTGCCAGCTCGCTACCGGTCTGCGGTGCATCATTCTGGGACTGGAAGTTTTCGGCCATCAGTACAGCCCGCCCGTTATTCCCGCTGTGCAGCAGATCCATCAATTGCCGCCAATCGTGCGGGTCGGTCAGGACTGCATCCAGATTTTCTCCCAGCGCGGCGGCGGCGGCAATTTCATATTTTTTGGGAATGACAAACTGGCTGCCAAGAGAGCGCAGGTTTTGTTTGATCCGGCCCTGTTGGGAGATTTTTGCCAGATATTGCGCGCCCTGGTTCAATCCGGCCAGGCTTCGTTCTGCATTTTCCAGCACATCCAGCTGGGCGGCGGCTTTGGCAAGCCCGGCTTCCGCCTGGTTTTTTTCAGACAAGCGGGCGGCGCGTTGTTTTTCCCGCGCCTGCAGCTCCCGGCGGGTCGTTTCCTGTTCCGCCTGGATATCGTTCAGGCGGATTTCGGCTTCCCTCAAGTTTGCATCTGCGGCCTGTTGTTCCGTCTGCGCGGCGGCCAACCCGGCGAGTGTTTCCGAAACCGTGGCATTTTGTTTTTCAACGGATTGTTTGAGCGAGTCGATCTGCGCCTGGAACTCTTCCCGGCGGGTCGTAAACCGGACCAAGGCGTTTTCAATCGTGCTCAGTCTGCGGTGTTTTTCCGAACGTTCTTTTTGCAGTTGGCGGAGCTCGTTCTGTTTCCCCAGCAATTCCTGCTCGTAGCTTTCTTTTTGGGCCAGCGCTTCCTTGCTGGTATCTTTCAGTGCGGTTAAATCCGCACCGGCTTTTTCTTTTTGAGTCAGCAGGTATTCCAAATCGGCGGCCAGTGTATCCGCATCCGCGCGGTTCCCGGCGGCCTGCTGATTGGACGCGTTAAGCCGTTCATCCAGAATCGCATTCTCGCGGGTGGTTTGTTCGAGCTGATGATGCGCTTCGGAAAGCTGGTTATGCAGCCGGCTGAGATGAAGGCGGGTTGTGCGGACGTTTTCCTGCAGTTTTGCCAGTCGTTCCTCTCCGGCAGCCAGCTCGCGCCTGGCCTGCTCGGTTTTCTCTTCCTGAGCGCGATGCCGTTCGATGGCCTCGATCAGAAGTTCCTGCGCTTTATGCCAATGGAACCCGTACCATTCGCGCAGCAGTGTCTTCAGCCCGCTTTTGGTCCGCTCGTATTCCGCGGCTTTTTTGGACTGCCGTTCCAGGCTGTGAACGCGCGGCTCCAGCTCGCTCAGAATGTCGGTGATCCGCTCCATATTTCTGCGCGTGGCGTCCAGACGGTTCAGCGCCTCTTCCCGCCGGCCGCGGAAAAGACCGATGCCGGCTGCTTCCTCAAAAAAGCGACGGCGGTCATCCGGCTTCAGGGAGAGCGCGTTGTCGATGGAACCTTGTCCGATGATGGTGTAGGTCCGTTCGGCCAATCCGGACTGCCCCAAAAGTTCGTTAATGTCCCGCAGCCGCACTTTCTGCCCGTTGATCAGATAATCGTTGTCTCCGTCACGGAACGCGCGCCTTGTGATCTGAACTTCCTCATAATCGATCGGAAGCCAGTGATCCTGGTTATCAAACAGAATGGAAGCGGAAGCCATCCCCGCGCGCGCCTTCTGGTCGGAGCCGGTAAAGATCATGTCGATCGTTTTCCGTCCGCGCAGCAGCGAGAAGGATTGTTCTCCGAGAACCCAACGGATCGCATCCGCAATATTGGATTTTCCGGACCCGTTCGGCCCGACAACCGCGGTGATCTGTGCGGGGAATTCGAAGCGGGTCTTATTGGCGAAGGTTTTATACCCTTGCAGCTCGATGGATTTTAATCGGGATGTCATGCTTTATTTTCAGGTCGCAGGGCTGCCAGGCATCCGGACTATTGCCCGTAAATTCCATATCCAAGGTTCACCAGCGCATCCTGGGCCGCCATTTTGGTGGCCACCTGCTTGCTGGTGCCGCGCCCTTTGCCAAGCGTTTTCTCGCCGACAACGACTTCGATCTCGTAGATTTTCGAGTGATCCGGTCCTAATTCCCGAACCACAACATAGCGCGGGATCTGCATCTCTTGCGCCTGGACAATCTCCTGCAGACGGCTTTTCGGATCATCTCCTTTATGATTGGAAACAATATCGTCCAACGATTCGGAAAGGAACGGCAGAATGAAGTTTTGAACGGCTTCGATCCCCTGATCCAGGTAAAGCGCGCCGATGACCGCTTCAAACGCGTCGCAGAGCAGCGCGGTCTTGCATTTGCCGCCGGCCTGCAGCTCGCCTTTGCCGAGCCGCAGCGCTTTCCCCAGGTTGATCTGGCGGGCGAATTCCGCCAGCTGTTCCGTATGAACGAGCGCGGAGCGGTATTTTGTCAATTCCCCTTCCGGCATTTCCGGCAGCTTGTTATACAGCCAGGCGCCGACAACGAAGTCTAATACGGCGTCTCCGAGGAATTCCAGCCGTTCATTGTCTTCAATTGCGTCCGGATGTTCGTTCAGGAAGGAGCGGTGCGTCAGTGCCCGGCACAGCAACAGTGTGTCGTTGAATCTAAGCCCGATCCGCTTTTCGAACTTTTGCGGGAGTTCATAAGAAGTTTTCGGATTTGCAGTTGCCATAGTCTCCTCAAAATTTTTAAATCCCTCAGCCTTTTGACAGAGGGTTAATTCTGAGG
>CALAEB010000536.1 GCA_937890875.1 uncultured Anaerolineaceae bacterium
AAATCGTTGTTATCGTTTATGCAATTTCAGACTCAATGAGCCCATAGGTTCCATCCTTCCGTTTGTAAAGGACGTTGACCGACGATGTCGCGGCATTGTAGAAAATAAAGAATTCTTCATGCCCCAGAAGCTGCATTTGTTCAATCGCTTCCATTTCGTCCATTGGAACCATCTGGAATTTCTTGCGGCGGGCGATGACCGGCTGTTCTTCCATCGCTTCAGCTTCTGCCCCTTCCGGATGAGAAACAACGCCGGATGCCGGCGTCCCGTCACCGCGTCCGCGATTCCGTTTGCCTTTAAACCGTTCAATCTGACGGACCATTTTATCCAGTGAAATATCGAAGGCCGCGAAAATATCTTCAGCGCGTTCTTCTGTGCGCAGGATATATCCTTTCCCGCGGATCGTAATTTGGGCCACATAGCGGTCGGCCGCATTCCGGGCCGATTTCAGGTAGGCAAGATCAACCCTGATATCATCTATATCAGACAGGAACCGTCCGACTTTGCTGATTTTTTTGTTCACATAGTCGTTGACACGGTCCGACACTTCCATGTTTTTTCCGTATATTACAGCATTTGTGTCCATAAAATTTCCTCCTGAAAAAAAATTAGAGTCAGCTGCCGTTGATCAAATGACAGTTGACGCTACACTCAAACAATAAACTTTTGAAGCCCCGGCTTTGCGCAGCGTTTGTGCGCACTCATTGAATGTGGAACCGGTTGTCATCACGTCGTCAACGATCAAAACGTTCTTCTCTTTGACGATAACCGGTTCAGCCCGAAAAGCTTCCCGCAGGTTGGTGCTGCGTTCCTGCTGGCTGAGCCCTGCCTGCGGCGTCGTGTTGACGGCCTTCTGCAGTGCGCCGGCTGAAAAAGGTTTCCCGATCGCCCGTGAAAGCGGCTTCGCGATCCATTCCGATTGGTTGAAACCTCGGTCCGCATACCGTTTTTTATACAGCGGAACGGCAGTCACCAAATCGATATCCCATTTTGTATCCAGGTAGACGGAGAGCAGGAAATCGGAGAATAACCCGGATAATCCCAGATTTCGGGTGTATTTCAGTTTTTTAATCGCGCTGCAAATTACGCCGGAATATACAAAAGCCGCTCTGGCCGCAGTGAAACTGAAGTGATTGTGTCCGCAGAGCGGACATTGCCTGTTGGGATGGTATGGTTTCCCGCAGACGGGACAAAATGATTCGGTTATCGGGACCAGGCTGTTCGCACAATCCGGGCAGATGTTTGCGCCCTCGCTTCCACACCCCGCACAAATTGGCGGGTAAAAACAATCAACAATCTTCCAGATCAATCGGCTTGGGTTCCGGGTGGTGCCGTTTCTCATGCGGGGCTGTCTCCTGTTCCAACTATCTGCAGCAGAAAATCTGTTTCCACACAATTTCGTGGCAAAGCTCGTTGCGGATGATCCATACACGGCATATCGATTTTTGGATCTGCCTCCCCCGAAATTAACGCTTTTGTTATCGCCGTTTCCCGTCTTACCGGAAATTGTAACGATAAAAAAGCCTCATTCCTGTTCATTTTTGCTTCACTGATCTGCGGGCCGCCGGGTTCCCGGCAGCGAATACCCCCATCTTTCTCGGAACTTTTTGGCCGGACAAACCTAAACCGGCGCAATTAAGTCGGAGATGAATTTTGAGATGGCAGGTCCTAACAGCGTCAGCAGGACGAAAATGATCACCCCTACCAAAATCAGGATGAGCGCATATTCCAACAATCCCTGCCCCCGTTCTTTGGGCGAATATGGCATATCTGTTCCTTATACAGTTCCTTAAAATCCATTTTCAGCGGTTTGTAATAACGCTGACTGTGCGCATCGGCCGGTGCGGTTTTGCCCTGCTTAGGAAAAACCACCCTGATCTCTGCGTTGATGATATTCCATCCTCCGTTATTGTGTTGACAATATCATCATAACTGTTGCAGTTATTGTATTCTTTTTTCTGCCGGATTGTCAACAGTATTTCGGAATATAAAAAGGGGGACGCTGTGGTCCCCTTTTTCAATCAGAAGAATTTTTCAAATTCTGGATTCCCGGATTGTCAATTGCTTTTTGGATTTTTCTTGAGACTTCAAGAATCGGCAGCTTTGTCTCTTTTGCGATCCGTTCACAATCCTCAAATTCCGGACGGGCAGAAATCATTTTCCCATCCAGCAGCTTATGCTTTACTCTGACCGGTCCGAATTCCGTCTCACAGAGAGATTCCTCGCGGTCGGCCTCGTAACGGCGCAGGTCGGTTACGCGGACACCGAGCGTAGTCGTCTGCTCCAGAATCAGCCGGCTCAGCCGCTCCTCATCAGCGGTCCTGGCGATAACGGAAAGTTTGATCCCGGGGCGGTTCTTCTTCATTTGGATCGGGCTGAACGTTACGTCCAATGCCCCGGCTTCGAACAGCCGGTTCATGACGGAACCGAGCAGTTCCGGCGTCATATCATCCAGATTGGTTTCGATTTCCGAATATTTTTTTGTCGCACTGCTGGATTCGCCGATGAAAATCCGCAGAATATTGGGATGCTCAAAATTCTTCATGCCGGCACCGGTCCCGAACGCGGAGACAGACATTTCCGGCTCGGAAAACGTGGCGAATGCCGCCAGAATGGCAGCGCCGGTCGGCGTCACCAGTTCCGTGCGGACGGTGGACGGACGAACAGTCGCTGCCATATCCCGCAGCAACCAGGCTGTCGCCGGAGCCGGATTGGGTAGCAGCCCGTGCTGCGATTGAATTTCGCCCGACCCGAGCGGCAGCGGGGAGCTGTAAATCTTTTCGATACCGAAGAAATCCAGCGCCGCTGCGGCGCCGACAATATCCAGAATGGAGTCAACCGCGCCGACTTCATGGAAGTGAACTTCGTCCTGCGGAATGCCGTGAACAGAGGCTTCCGCCTGCGCGATTTTTTCAAAAATGGCCAGGCTTTTTTCTTTTACCGCCTGCGGGAGCCGGCTTTCCGTCAGGAATGCGCGGATATCGGCATAGTGGCGGTGGTGATGGCTTTCGGGTGAAAAATCCAACCCCACACGGCCGGCCTGAATTTCCCCTTTCATAATTTTTTGAAAGGTAACATCATGGTACTCCGGGATTTGCAGTGCCATGAAAATTTCTTTCAGGTTTTTCAGCGGGAAG
>CALAEB010000537.1 GCA_937890875.1 uncultured Anaerolineaceae bacterium
GTCAATCTGCCGGCGTCCAGCCTGTGTCTGGCCCCTGTGCCGGGAGCGGATGTTGACACCCTGAACAACCACGCGGGTTTCTGTCGGGATCACCCGGATCACTTCACCGCGTTTTTTCTTGTCTTCCGAGCGACCGCTGATTACCTCAACTGTATCACCCTTGCGAATTTTCTGTTTCATTCTTCGCTCCATCTTTCCAGTGATTAGATTGCTTCAGGTGCCAGAGAAACGATCTTGGTAAAACCTTTTTCGCGCAGTTCACGCGCGACCGGCCCAAAAATACGTGTCCCTTTGGGATCAGAACCATTGGCATCTAAAATCACGGCAGCATTGTCGTCAAACCGGATGGAAGAACCATCCTCACGGCGCCATTCCTTGGAACAGCGCACAATGACTGCTTTCACAATATCGCTCTTCTTAACCGACCCATGCGGTGAGGCTGATTTGACCGTACCTACAACGATATCCCCAACAAATCCATACCGGCGGATTGAGCCGCCCATAATATGAATTACAAGAATTTCTTTTGCGCCGGTGTTATCGGCAACTTTAAGTCTGGATTCCTGCTGGATCATTCGTCGGCTCCTTCTGAAACCTCGGCTGCGATCTCTTCAGTGATCTCTTCAATGATTTCCTGTTTTTCGTCGCGTTTGACGATGGTCTGCACAACCCATCGCTTCTCACGGGAGAGCGGCCGGCTTTCAACAATTAAAACTTTGTCACCAATCTTGCACGCGTTATTTTCATCATGCGCTTTTACCCGCTTGACATCATGAACGACTTTCCCCACCAGCGGGTGCCGGAACGTGCGCCGGATTTCGACCACAACTGTTTTATCCATTTTGTCACTGGTGACAGTACCCATTAAACGACGGCGTGAGTTCATGCTTCACCTTCTTGTTGAACTTTTAATTCGATCTCGCGAAGAATCGTTTCCATCCGGGCGATATCACGGCGAACTTCCTTAATACGGCTGAAATCGGTTAACTGGCCGGAGACAGCCTGGAACCGCAGATTCATGCTTTCCTGTCGCAGGTCCGCCAATTTTGCCGCAATTTCTTTCGGCGCTAAAACTCTAATTTCTGACGGTTTCATCTCTATCAAGCTCCTGTGCCCAGTTCATGCCGGGTGACAACTTTTGTGCGAATCGAGAACTTATACGTTGCCTGCCGCAGCGCTTCCAAAGCGATACTTTCCGGCAGACCGCCGATCTCAAACATAATCCGCCCCGGTTTTACCACGGCGACCCAATATTCCACATTCCCTTTTCCTTTACCCATACGGGTTTCGGCAGCGCGGTGAGCGTAGGGCTTATCGGGGAAGATTCGAATCCAGACCTTCCCTCTTCGTTTCATTTCGCGCGCCAATGTACGGCGAGCAGCTTCAATTTGGCGAGCTGTAATCCAACCCGGCTCCATAGCCATCAGGCCAAATTCACCGAAGGAAATTTCAGCGCCCCGCAATGCTTTTCCGCGCATCCGGCCACGCTGCTGCTTGCGGTACTTCACACGTTTTGGCATTAACATATCCAATACCTCTTTTTCAATTAACCGACGGATACGGCCGCTTCTTCATTCATGGAAAGAACATTCCCGCGGTAAACCCAAACCTTGACCCCAATCTTGCCATAAGTCGTGCTGGCTTCAGCACGGGCGAAATCAATATCCGCCCGCAATGTCTGCAGCGGAACACGGCCTTCGCGTAAAGTTACCGTCCGTGCCATATCGGCGCCGCTCAAACGGCCGCCGACCTGAATTTTGACGCCCTGAGCGCCCTGGCGGAGTCCCTGCTGAATTGCGCGTTTCATAGCGCGGCGGTAACCCACCCGGCGTTCGATCTGGCCGGCAATGTTCTGTGCGACCAAATAGGCATCCAGGTCCGGCGATTTGATCTCTTTGATCTCCAGATCCACTTTCTTGCCGGTCAGCGATTCAAGGCTCTGGCGTACAATCTTGACTGTTTCACCTTTCCGGCCGATCAAAATGCCTGGCTTCGCAGTGTTCACCACAACTTTGACTTTCCCGGGGAAGCGTTCAACTTCGACCTTCGACACACCGGCTTTTCCGGTCTGCCCATGAATCAGTTCGCGGATTTTAATGTCCTGATGAAGCTGATCCACATACTCATTTCCCTTCGCATACCAACGCCCATCCCAGGGTTTGTTGATATTCAATCGAAATCCGATAGGATGTACTTTACGACCCATTTTTTCTCCTGATATCTTCCTTGGTTCCCTCGGCCTTTTTACTCGCGTTCGCGAAGAACAACAGTCACATGCGATGAGCGGCGAAGAATCGGCTTAAACCGGCCGCGCGCACCGAAATAGCGCCAGCGACGGGTTGCCGCTTCATCGCAGCAGATGCTGTGAACATACATCGTGTTCCGGTCAAGACCGAAATTTTCTTCCGCATTCGCTGCGGCGGAAGCAATCAGCTTATAAACCGGTTCCGCAGATCTTTTATTGGTAAACCGCAGCGTGTTCAGCGCATCCGTTACCGATTTACCACGAACCAAGTTGATGACAAGGCGAACTTTCTGGGCAGAAATACCGCAATTGCTTAATTTTGCTGTAACATCTTGTGCCATTGCTTCTACCTCTTTGTCGACTTTTCCGAAACATGACCGCGGAACAACCGGGTGGGCGCAAATTCACCCAGCCGGTGCCCCACCATATTATCCGTTACATAAACCGGAATATGGCGGCGGCCGTCATGAACGGCGATGGTATGCCCCACCATCTGGGGGAAGATTGTGCTTGCCCGGCTCCAAGTGCGGATCACTTTTTTATCGCCGGCGTCATTCATTTTTTCAACCTTCTTTAAAAGTTTCGGGTCTACAAACGGCCCTTTCTTTAATGATCGTGACATAACTTCGTACCTCTCTTAACTGATCCGGGACTAACGTCCACCCTTGGCATTCCGGCGGCGAACAATAAACTTATCCGTTTTTGTATTGCGGCGGGTCTTATAGCCAAGAGCCGGTTTCCCCCAGGGGGTTTTCGGACCGGGCATACCAACCGGCTGCCGTCCTTCACCACCGCCATGCGGATGGTCCCGCGGGGACATCGCTGTACCGCGAACAGTCGGGCGGATCCCCAGATGGCGTTTCCGTCCGGCCTTGCCCAGTTTCACATTGCTGTGGTCCAGGTTGCCGATCTGACCGATCGTCGCATAGCAGACCTGCAGCACCATGCGGACTTCACCGGAGGGCAGACGGACCTGCGCATAATTGCCTTCTTTCGCCAGAAGCTGAGCCGAGGTACCGGCAGCACGAACCATTTGTCCGCCTTTTCCAGGCTTCAATTCAATGTTATGGATCGTCGAACCCACCGGGATGTTGCTGATCGGCAGCGCGTTCCCGACCCGGATTTCAGCGCCTGGGCCGGACACAACCGTATCGCCGACTTTCAGCCCGATCGGGGCCAGGATATAGCGTTTTTCACCGTCCGCATAGAAAAGCAGCGCGATGCGGGCAGTCCGGTTCGGATCATATTCGATCGCCGCAACTTTTGCAGGGATGCTCAGTTTGTTCCGCTTCACATCAATCAGACGGATAAAGCGCTTCTCACCGCCGCCGCGATGGCGGACGGTCACACGGCCGTCAGCGTTACGGCCGGAGCGGCCTTTTCGAATAACGATCAAAGACCGTTCGGGCTTGCTCTTCGTAATTTCTTCGAAGGTATAGCCGGTCATTCCGCGCAGCCCCGGGGTAATCGGTTTATAAATTTTTACAGCCATTATTCAACCCCCTCGAAGAACGGAATCTTTTCGCCGGCGGCCAAAGTCACAATCGCCTTTTTCAGAACAGGTTTTTTGATGATGGTCCGGCGGCTTTTTGTGTTCCGTTTTGTTTTGCCCGGCGTTTTAATGATATTTACGCGGAGGACGTTCACTTTGAAAATGGATTCCACCGCTTCTTTGATCATCGTCCGGTTCGCACTTTCCTGAACTTCAAAAACGTACTGGTTCTGTTTGAAGACAAGATCATTTGTTTTTTCTGTCACCATCGGACGGCGGAGTATATCGTAAACTGTGCTCATTTATCCTCCCCTATCCCAAATACGCGTTCAGCGCGTCGATCACGGCCACCGGGAAGACGAGCCGGTCGAAACGCATAATATCGCGGATATTTAAGTAATTTGCCAGCAGAATTTTCGCATCCGGCAGGTTGTTGGTCGCGCGGCTCACATCCGCCGTGGATTCCTTATCGGGAATCAGGATCAGCGCGCTGCTTGAACCGACCAGCGAGTTGAGGGCGCTTGCCATC
>CALAEB010000538.1 GCA_937890875.1 uncultured Anaerolineaceae bacterium
GATGAACTATCCATCATTGCTTGAATTACAAAGCGTGAGCAAAGAATACCCGGCCGGCCGGGAAGGGCTTTTCTCCGCCCGGCAAACGATCCGGGCCGTGGACCGGGTCAGCCTGGCGATCCGCCCGGGTGAAGTATTCGGTCTGGTAGGTGAATCCGGCTGCGGGAAAACCACCGTCGGTCATATTATTGCCGGGCTGTTAAAACCGTCGAACGGGACTATTGTGTATGAAGGAAAGAACACCGCGGCGATGACGGCCGCGGAGCAAAAAAGAATGCGCCAGGATATCCAAATCGTATTTCAGGATCCTTACGCGTCGCTCAATCCGAAGCATAAAATCGGCTGGATCATCGAGGAACCGCTCGTCATTCACTCCCGGCTCGAACCGGCGGAGCGAAAACGGCTGGCGGCGGAGATGCTGGAGACGGTCGGGCTGGACACCAGCTATGTCCACCGCTATCCGCACGCGTTGAGCGGCGGACAACGGCAGCGGGTGAGCATCGCGGCGGCGCTGATGCTGAATTCCCGGCTGCTGGTGGCGGATGAGGTCGTTTCGGCACTGGATGTTTCCATTCAGGCGCAGATCCTCAATCTGCTGAAAAGTCTGCAAAAAGAGAAGCAGCTGACCTACCTGTTCATTTCCCACGATCTGAATGTGGTGCAGTATATGAGCGACCGCATCGGCGTGATGTATCTCGGCGCGCTGGTGGAATACGGTGATATCAATGATGTTTACGCCGATCCGCGCCATCCGTATACCCGGGCGCTGCTCTCCGCCATTCCGACGCTGAAAGACACGCCGCAGCCGCAAATCCGGCTCAAAGGGGAAGTGCCAAACCTGCTTGCGCCGCCGTCCGGCTGCGCCTTTCATACCCGCTGCCCGCAGGCGCAGGAGATCTGCAGGCGGCAGGCGCCCGAAATGCTGTCCGTTTCGACAGGGCACGCTGCCCGCTGCCATTTCGCTTTAGACACTGATCCGGGAGGCAAAGCATGAAAATCGGCATCATTTCTGATCTGCATATCGACATCAACCAGGCGTTCCCGGTTGGCACGCTGCTGGCAGACGCGGCCCGGCGCAAAGAATTATCCTGCCTGGCCATCGCGGGGGATATCTCCAACGATTCTGCGGAAACGCTGAAATTCATCGAGGAGCTTTCGTCTCGCTGCGGGATCCCGGTCTACTTCGTGCCCGGCAATCATGATTTCTGGAGCGCAAATGGGAACGAAGCGGAAACCTGGCGCATCTGGGAACAGTACCGTGCGCATCCGGCCTGCCTTTCAGACAAGCAGATCGCGCTGAACGAGGATTGGGTGCTGCTCGGGGAGCCGGGCTGGTACGACTATTCATTCGGCAATCCGCGCTTTTCACGGGCCGATTTTGAGCTGAAGAAGCAGTACGGACGAACCTGGCAGGATAGCCTGCATGTGAATTGGGGCCGACCGGACATCGAAGTCCACCAGCGGATGCTGAACCGTCTGGAGGAGAGCCTGCTCGCCGCGCAGGGAAAGCAGGTGGTCGCGCTGATTCATATGGTCGGGAAGAAAGAATTCACCGTTCCGGAAAGCTGGCCGCAGTGGGATTATTTCAACGCGTTTCTCGGCAGCAAAGACTATGGCGAATTGCTGGAACGCTTCGCAGTGCGCTACGCCGCGATGGGACACGTGCATTTCCGCCATACCGTTCAATCAGGCGATACGACCTATTTCTGCACCTGCCTGAATTATCACACGCAGTGGCGAAGCGGCGACCCTGCGGAAGAGATCGAACAAACACTGCAGGTGATCGATCTTTTATAGTGCCGGTACGCATATGGATTGTCTTCGGAACCCCGGAAGCGTTCGAACCGATCAGGCAGCGGCTATCGGTCGGAAATCCGAATTAAAGAAATCCCCATGTCATTTTCCCTGACCTCCAACCGATATTATTGATTCCATTGACTTTCACCTTTTTTTATAGTACATTAAAAAAATCCAAAACGTTTTGGATCATCAAAAGGAGCGAGAAAAGTGTTCAAAGTACGGATTAATGACATCGCAAAAAGAGTCAACCGGTCTGTCACAACCGTTTCACGGGCGCTCAACGACTACGATGATGTCAGCCCCAAAACAAAACAGCTGATCATTGAAACCGCCCGGGAAATGGGATACTCTCCCAATCTGCTGGCTCAGCGGCTCCAAAAACAACAGACCGACACTATCGGACTGATCTTCCCGACATTCAGCCCCCGGTTTTCGGATCCTTTTTTCAGTGAATTGCTGGCGGGCATCGGAAACAAAGCGGCCGCGCTTGGATTTGACCTGCTAATTTCCACCCGCGCACCGGGGGAGCAGGAAACAGAATCCTACGGCAAAATCGTCGACAGCGGCCGGGTCGATGGCTTCATCGTTGTCCGGACACGGAAAAAAGATACCCGCATTGAATTACTGTCGGAGCGCGGTTTTCCGTTTACAGCTTTCGGGCAGACAGATGGCGAAGACGAACAGTTTTCTTATGTGGACATCGACAGCTTTTTGGGAATGCAGAAAGTTGCCGAA
>CALAEB010000539.1 GCA_937890875.1 uncultured Anaerolineaceae bacterium
ACAGGTCTGACGCTGTCCTTCAAACAGCCCCTCCGGAAATTTTGTGTTTTCCATATCATCGGTTTTCGCGTCTTCATCCAGGCTTTCTTCATAAACGGCCAGAAAACCCTGGAATCGGAGTTTTGAACCGGACGAACGGAATAAATACAATTCTCCCTGGCTTGCCTCAACTTCGATCGTCATCGTATCATACAGCGCGTCTTCCATTTGGGAGGCCAAAAACCGCTGCCAGATCAACTGATACAGCCGCAATTGATCCCGGTTCAGATATTCTTTTACGGAGTCAGGCGCCCGCCGGATATCCGTGGGGCGGACCGCTTCATGCGCTTCCTGGGCGCCTTTGGATTTGGTCCGATACTGCGGCGCCGTCTTGGGCAGATAAGAATCCCCGAACCGTTCCCGGATATATCCGCGCGTTTCCTGCTGCGCGATTTCAGCGATGCTGGTCGAATCCGTACGCATATACGTAATCAAACCGGCACTGCCCTCCGAACCAAGGTCAATTCCTTCGTAAAGCTGCTGGGCGCCGGTCATCGGCCGCTTGGCGGTGAATCCGAGCCGTTTTGAAGCCTCTTGCTGCAGCGTGGACGTGGTAAAAGGCGCAGACGGCCGGCGGCGGCGGACACTTTTTTTGATATCGCGGATCACGTAGGAAGCTTTTTCCAGATTTCCGAGATGCGCCTGCACCTGGGCTTCCGTTGAAAGCTCCGGATCCTGCCCGTTTACTTTGACCAACCGGGAGAAAAAAGTTCCCTGGATATTCTCCGGCTGCAATTCAACCGTAACCGTCCAATATTCGCGGGGTTCAAAATTCTCAATTTCCCGTTCCCGGTCAACAATCAGCCGGACCGCGACCGATTGAACCCGGCCCGCGGATAAATGACCCTGAACCTTTGCCCAGAGCAGCGGACTGAGTTTATAACCAACCAGCCGGTCCAGAACCCGCCGGGCCTGCTGCGCATCCACCAGGTTCATGTCGATCAGGCGCGGATGCTGAAACGCGTCTTCGATCGCAGGGCGGGTAATTTCATGAAACACCACCCGATCCACCCGATCAGGCTCAATTTTCGCGGATTCCAGCAAATGCCAGGCGATCGCCTCACCTTCCCGGTCGGGGTCAGTCGCGAGGTAAACCCGTTTCGCATTTTTCGCCAGTTCGGTCAATTCTTTCACCAGCTGCCTTTTCTCATTCGGCACCCGATATTCCGGCTCGAAATCTTTCTCGACATCCACAGACAGCGTTGATTTTTTCAAATCCCGGACATGTCCGACCGAGGCTCGCACAGCATATCCTTTGCCCAAAAAACGTCCGACGGTCCGCGCTTTGGCCGGCGATTCAACAATCACCAAACGCTGGCTGGAACCCTTTGCGGACGCAGCGGCAGGTTTCTCAGCCGCCTTCCGCATTTTATTGTTTTTCCCAGTCGTTTTCTTAACCGTCTTCCCGGCTGACCGGCTGCTGCTTCGTTTCAGCAACGGTTTTTCCGAACGCACTGTTTGCTCCGCAACCGGCTTTTCAAGTCCGGCATGAGCCGGCGTATTTCCCATCAGGCTCAATTTCGTTCCGCAAACGCCGCAGGTCCCTTTGGTGATCGGCGATCCGTTTTTGGTAAACGTCGCGACAGGATCCTGAATTTCCCTTTTTTGTCTGCACTTCAGGCAATATGCTTCCAATCTGTCTCCTATAAATATGCTTCCAGGTTATTGTCCTTCAGATATGCCACAATATCCCGGACTTTCTGTGTTTCACTTCGCGGGCAGACCAGCACGGCCTTCTCCGTTTCGACAACCACAACATCCTTCATCCCCACCGTAACGATCAGCTTCCGGGGACTGTCTGAACAGGACAATGTTCCGCTGGAATTGATATGGATGGATTTGCAATGAATGGTTATATTCCCGTTTTCATCCGGCGGAATTACATCATAAATTGAATCCCAGGATCCGACGTCGCTCCAGCCCAATGAATAAGCCGGCAGCACCACCACATCCTTAGCTTTCTCCATAATACCGTAATCAATCGTGACCGGCTGGATCGTCGGCCAGAGCTCCCGCATGACCCGGTCATAAAGCCCGCTCTCCATCGCCACATCGATCCGGCCGAGTTTTTCCGACAGCGCGGGAATATGCAGCGCGATTTCATCCAGAATCCGTTCCGTTTTCCAGATAAACATGCCGGAATTCCAGACAAAATTGCCCGACCCCAAAAATTCATCCGCGGTCGCCTGGTCCGGTTTTTCCGTGAACCGGGCCACTTCATACAACGGATGATCAAAATCCGCCGGAACCGGCTTCCCCTGTTCAATATATCCCATCCCGGTCGAAGCGAAAAACGGTTTAATCCCCAGCGTGACCAGATGTCCGGCTTCCGCCGCATCGCGGCCGAAGGTCAAAAGCTGCTGGAAATCCGGCACATTCTTAATAAAATGATCCGCCGTCAGCACGGCCATAACCGAATCCTTCGCCCGATGTTTCAGATGCACCGCGGCCAGGCCGATAACGGACGCAGTGCCGCGCGGCGCCGGTTCAATCAGATAATTGTCCGGCGGGACTTCGTCTGAAAGTTCAATCAGCTTTGCCGCCTGTTCCGCTGTGGTGACCACCAGAATATTCGCCGGATCAATCAATCCTTTCAACCGGTCCAGCGTCATCTGAAACATGGATCGGTCGCCGGAAATATTCAGCATCTGTTTAGGCTTTTCTCTGCGGGACCAGGGCCAAAGCCGGGTACCGCCGCCGCCGGCCATAATCACGGCAAAAAAACTGGGAGCTAATTTTTCCATAAGTCTCCGTCACTCCATTCTGTTGTCAATAATTCGAAACGCGAATATTCCTTCCGCGTGAAAGAACCCAACAATCTCTTTTTCATATTTGATTCGAGTATCGAAAATCGAATTGCTGAAAGAACAGCAGATATTCCTTTTCGATAATTTAATGCTTTTACATCCCAACCATACTTCGAAAACCTGTTTTTCCCCGTTCTTCAGGATTGTTCGTAACGCAAAATCCGGCGCTATTTTCCGAAACCGGCTTTTTGTTGCCGTATTTTCCGGCGGA
This sequence comes from uncultured Anaerolineaceae bacterium, assembly GCA_937890875.1. GTDB lineage: Bacteria > Chloroflexota > Anaerolineae > Anaerolineales > Anaerolineaceae > Flexilinea. The sequence continues at coordinate 3,058 of CALAEB010000539.1, forward strand.
ATCAAAGCGCGGCAGCGGCGAACATCCTTCCCTTCAGCCTTGGAATTGCCGCTGATAAAGGCGCATGCCAATCCCTGACCGTCTATAGTGTATTCAGGAATATTTTTTTTTGCAAGGTTGAGAAATTATTGCTGTCAGTGCAGAAAATTACAATTTTCTCTTTTTCATGAGAAAAACCACGATTAAACAGACACCGGG
>CALAEB010000540.1 GCA_937890875.1 uncultured Anaerolineaceae bacterium
ATCTCGTACGGTTCCGTCGGAAAAAACGGCAACAAAGAAGCTGATTTCACCGTTTTATCCGGAACGGATCCTGATATTGCGGATTGCCGGTTTGACGACATAAGGAGCAAAGATAACTATGGAAAATTCATCCGGATTAAACCGGGTCGCCTTTTGGGAAAAATATCTTCCGGGCGGCATCCTCCTGGCGGCTTTTCTGCTGCGCCTGATTGCGCTGGATACCGTCCCACTGACGGAACATGAAGCTGGCCAAGCGCTGCAGGCGCTCGCGGTTTCCGAAGGCGCGGCGGATTTTACATTGACACAGCCGCTCTATGTTCTGGTGACGGCCGGGCTTTTTTCCTTTTTTGACGCTTCGGTTTTTCTTGCGCGGCTGTTCCCGGCACTGGCGGGATTTCTTCTCATCTGCCTGCCGCTTTTCTTTTCGGACCGGCTGGAAAGCCGGAAGAAACTTCTCCTTCTGCTGTTGCTGGCGGTTGATCCGGCCACGCTGGCATGGGGAAAAACGGCCGACGCGCTGATTCCGGTGCTTTGCTTGCTGGGATATGCCGGTTTGGCGTTCAGCCGGGGAAAGCAAACTTGTGGAGTGATCCTGTTGGCGCTGGCGATGACCGGCGGCGAGCGCTTTTGGCCTGCGGCAGCCGCCATTGGGATCTGCGCACTGGTTATAGCCGTTTTCAGCCGCAGGCAGTCCGCGGATAAGGTTCCTGTCCGTGACAGCCTGACGGGAATTGCCGGAAAGCGGAACCTGCTCCTACTGATCGGGTTCTGGCTGCTCTTCAGCGTCGGCCTGTTTGGTTACCCGGCGGGACTGAACGCTGTCGGTCAGGGACTCCTGCGCGGATTTTTCCCGGCGCCGGGACATGATTTCCGTTCGGTGGGCTTTTTCCCATGGTTGTGGGCGCTGTTCATTTATCTGGGCGCGGGACTGATCTTTTTCCTGTTCCATTTTCTGTCAATCATCCGTTTGAAGAACCAGGCCATGCTCATTCAGATGAGCATAGTGATTCTGTTCGGGCTGCTGCTGTTGGTCTTCCGGCAGGGTATTCTGGTCCTGCCCTGGCTCAGCCTTCCCGTCTATTACTTTGCGGCAGACGGTTTATTCCACAGGTTGGATACCCGCCCGATCGGAAAGGACCCGTTTTCACTGCTGGGAATTTTGATCCCGCCGGCGTTGGGCAGCTTTCTTTTTTTCCGAGCCGCCGAATTGCTGCGAATGGGAGACCTTTCTTTGCCGCTTTCCTTCCAATACAATGGCCAGCTGCTGACGGCTCCGCTGACCCGGCTGCAGGGATATCTGATCATCATGCTGATCTCTATCCTCATCTTCGGTATTTTTGTCCCGATGCTGCTGAATTACTTCAGCCCCGGCAGTATCCGCCCCGGAATCATCCGCGGCTGCTTGATTGTTGTGGCTGTTGGTACGCTTACCAACACGTGGGCAGCGGCCGGGCTGCGGACGGCGGGAGATCGTCCGGCAGCGGACAGACAGCGCGGCCGGCATGAACTGGTGCTCGGCTCGCAAATCAATCAGGCTGTTTCACCGCTGGCGGATCTGGTGCATGAGATCGGCGTGAAACAAAATGGGTTTGAGGAAGGGGGCGAAGGTGTCGTCACGGTCACGGATGATCCTATGCTTCGCTGGGAACTGCGGAAGAATGCGGACGTTCGTTTTTCCCGGATTTTCGACATACAGACAGAAAACCCATCTTATGTTATAACAGAGGCAGCCGGTTCGGAAGCGTCCCTGCCCGGATATGTCGGAATGCCAGTCGATTGGAAAAATGTCGATGACTGGCGGTCATATTCGGCGGTTGATTGGCTGAACTGGACGCTCTACCGAAGTACAAAGGACGGTTTGTCATCCTTGCACTTCTGGCAGAGAACCGATTGGCTGGCAGGCAGCGTTTATCAATAAGAGGAGAAAGTGGATGCGTTATGAGGAAACCTTCACAGATTGCGATTGACGGCCCGGCTGCATCCGGGAAAACGACTGTGGGAAAAATTTTGGCTGATCAATTGGATTATCTTTTCCTGGATACTGGTATCATGTACCGGTTGGCGACTTCTGTCGCGCTTGAAAAATTGGGGCGGGTGGACGATGAGATTGGTGTCACCGAACTGACTGAAAATCTGGATATTTCTTTGGAAGTGAATCCTCAAAATGGCGAGACGGATGTCCTGTTATTCGGAAAACCGGTGACGGATCAGGTCCATTCGCCGGAAGTGGATAGAAACGTATCGGTTGTCGCGGCCTACAGCGGTGTCCGCAAGACACTGACGGAAAAACAGCGCAAGATCGGCCACTTGGGAAATGTGGTCATGGTCGGACGGGATATCGGAACAGTTGTTATGCCGGATGCGGAACTGAAAGTTTTTCTGCTGGCCTCTGCGGAGGAAAGGGCACGCCGGCGTTATCAGGAGAACCAGGAAAAAGGAATCCCTGGAGAATACC
>CALAEB010000541.1 GCA_937890875.1 uncultured Anaerolineaceae bacterium
CATGTTCAGCCCGGTAACAACACTCGCCTCATCGCCGGAAGCCGTCAGAAAGATAACGGGAATAGCTTGCGTTTCTTTGATTTCCGTGCAGATCGTAAAGCCATTTCCGTCAGGTAAAGAAATATCAATCAATGCCAGGTCAAATTTATTCTCGGCAAGCGCGGCAAAAGCTTCACCCCGCGTCGAGGCGTGGGTGACTGTAAATCCCTCCGAGCGGAGCAAAAGCATAAGGTTTTTAGCGATTGCCTTATCGTCCTCAACCAAAAATATCCGTTTCATTTATTTCACCATCCTTTACTTTACTGCTTCTGTATCGTCTGTCAGCCAGAACATGCCATGTATTTCTTTTTTCTAGCTCGCTTAATCCACCCGGCAGAGCAATGGCACACTACCATTCCGTCTGTGATTCCCCAATTTTTCGCTGCTGCTTTTGTCATTATAGTATCTGCGCCTAACACTTCCATAGCTCTATTATATTAAGGCTTTCGTCTGTTGAACGCGCGAAGCGAAGAAAACCACCCGTTTGCGGGTGGCGATAAGAGTTATATAAAAAATCACCAATCCGCCAGAATGCAGGAGTTCAAGCCACAAACCGGAAAAGAAAGGTGATCAATGGCGCAGCAAACGAATGGCCTGCCGCCACAAAATGGATGTGTAAATACCCTATCGTATTTGGTCCTGAGTATAGACGGAAAATCAATATCCGCTCAATACAAAGCGTGTCGGAGAGATACTACGCCAATTGTGCAGTTACGAAGGTGTGGAAATACTGGAAAGGCATCTGATGGTGAATCATATCCATTTTCATATCGGCGGATGCTCGCGCTTTACACAATTCGATTTTTACGCTAAAATATTTCAGACTTTCATAACGGAAAGTTCTTTTTTTGTGCGGACTGCTTGAGGATAGGGTGCTCTGTGTTTGAAAATCTGACAGAACGATTAAACAAAGTTTTTGCGGGACTGACCCGGCGCGGGAAACTGAGCGCTGAGGATGTTGACGCCGCGATGCGCGAAGTCCGGATCGCTCTGCTGGAGGCCGACGTCCATTATTCAGTGGTGCGCAGTTTTGTCGCCAATATCCGGGAACGGGCAGTCGGCGCTGAGGTTTCCGAAGCGCTGAACCCCGGCCAGATGGTGATCAAAATCGTCAATGAAGAGCTGATCAAAACCCTCGGCGAGCCAGAGCGGCTGAACCTGACCGGTGAGAAACCCCGGGTGGTGATGCTGGTCGGTCTGCAGGGTAGCGGTAAAACCACACATACGGCAAAGCTTGCAAAATTTCTGCGTGCTCAGGGCGAGCGCATTCTGCTGGTGGCGGCGGACCCATACCGTCCGGCCGCCGTGAAGCAGCTGCAGACGCTGGCACAGCGGATCGACGTTGAGGTCTTTTATAAAGAAGGTGTTAAGCCGCCGGAACTCAGCCGGCAGGCTCTGCAGTATGCCCAAAAGGGCGGGTTCAGCGTGATGCTGATCGATACCGCCGGCCGTTCACAGTTGGATCAGGCGCTGATGGATGAACTGCAGGCCATTCAAAAGAACGTTCATCCCAATGACATCCTGCTGGTGGTGGATTCCATGATCGGGCAAGAAGCGCTGCATGTGGCTGAAGGCTTCCGGGACACGGTGAACATCACTGGCCTGATTCTTTCGAAAATGGACGGCGATTCGCGCGGCGGCGCGGCCATATCCATCCGCAGTGTTACCGGCGTACCGATCAAATTCCTGGGGACCGGGGAAGGGATCGACGCGCTGGAAGCTTACGACCCTTCGCGTTTGGCCTCCCGAATTTTGGGAATGGGTGATATCATTGGGTTGATCGAACGCGCGGAAGCTGCATTTGACGAAAAGAAAAGCGTGCAGCAGGCAAGCCGGATGATGTCCGGCCGTTTTACTTTAGAGGATTTTGCCGATCAATTAAGACAGGTCCGGAAAATGGGGCCGATGCGGCAAATACTGGAAATGCTTCCCGGGAATCTCGGTAAAGTTGCAAAACAGGTTGATCCAAATGAAGCCGAGCGGAATTTGAAAATGACGGAAGCGATTCTGAGTTCGATGACTTCAAAAGAACGGTTGAATCCGGATATTCTGAATGCCAGCCGGAAGCGGCGGATTGCCGCGGGATCCGGAACGGAAGTTTCCGAAGTCAACAAGTTGCTGAAGCAATATCGGGATACTCAGAAGATGATGAAAACATTGCAAAAAACAGGTGGAAAGGGTCTTTCCAATCTGTTCCGCTGATCATTTGATACTTTGATGATATTAAGACCCAGGCGCCTCCTTCAGCGCAGACCCCCTTTATCATCGGGAAAAATCAGCGAAATCATTCAGAACAAAAGAGAAGGAACAGGAGAGAAAACCAAATGGTTCGTATTCGATTACGCCGCAACGGATTGAAAAAGCAGTCCACGTACCGTATTATTGCAGCAGACAAGGAAAGCCCGCGGAACGGGAAATTCCTTGAAATTTTAGGCAATTACAACCCCCGCACAGAACCTTTTACCTTTGATGTAAAAGAGGACCGGATTTATGACTGGATCAGCAAAGGCGCCCAGCCCAGCGATTCCGTGGCGAAATTGTTTAAAAGCGTCGGCCTGCTGGACCGTTTTGAGCGGTATAAGAAGGGTGAGTCCCTTGAAACTTTGTTAGCAGAAGCAAATGCATATTATGCCCAGCGCACCGTTAATCCGCGGACCCGTGACGCTGCGCATAAATCGTGATGCATCGAGAAGAAGGTGCACCGTTGCGAAGAGATTTTTCCGGCAAAAGTGATTATGTAAAAGATCTTGTTGAATATATCGCGCTTTCGCTGGTGGATGATCCAAGCAGTGTTCTGGTTACTCAGGAAAAAAGTGGAAACCGGATCCGGCTGGATCTGCATGTGGCGAAAGATGATATGGGCAGGATTATCGGAAAAGGCGGCCGGGTTGCCAACGCGATCCGGGTGCTGCTTCGGGTTACCTCTGCCAGAGATGGAAGACAGGTCACGCTGGATGTAGTGGAACCCGAATCGTGATGATTGTTTCCGTTGATGGAAAAGAATAACCTGGATTTTGAAAATAACCCGCAAGGCTCGCCGGATCAAGGCGAGCCTGGTTTTGTTTGTATCGGAAAGATTCACCGGACGCATGGGATTGAGGGCGCGGTTGTCCTGAACCCGATGACGGATTTTCCTGAGCGGATCCGCAAAGGAAAAAAAGTTTTTGCCGGAGCAGATCATCTTCCGCTGACGGTTCGTTCGGTTCGTCAAAAGCCGCCTTATCTGCTGGTGCAGTTCGAGGAATTTCATAACGAG
>CALAEB010000542.1 GCA_937890875.1 uncultured Anaerolineaceae bacterium
GCCAGAACGAATCCAAGCGCAGAAGAGACGAATGCAGCAATTACGACCGTGCTGACAGAAACCAGAAGGCTGTTCAGAAAGTTGATATAAAATTTGCTCTGTGAAATAATGTAGCGAAAGTTTTCAGTCGTCACATCCGCCAGTTTTGGGAAAAAGCGCGGCGGATATTCATACAAAGCACCGTTCGGCCGCAAAGCCGTGCTGATCATATAAATCATCGGCAGCGAGAAAATAACGGCTCCGGCGATCAACAGAAAATAGCGCAAGGATATCTGAGCAATTTTTTGAAATTTCATAACCGGTTCCTTTCTTCCTCCATATCCCGATTTTTCATCGCCTTAAATTGAAAAATCGCCAGGATTCCAAGTGAAAAAGCCATAATAAATGACAACGCTGCGGAATAGCCGAATTTTCCGGTGCTGAACGCCTTGTAATACATCCAGGTCAGCATTGTGTCGGTCTGATGCGCCGGATTGCCGTCTGTGATCATTTTGATGGATGTGAAAACGTTAAACCCGCCAATTGTCAGCATTATCCAGGCAAAAAGGATCGTACCCTTAATACTGGGCAGCGTAATTTTGGTAAATTTCGTGAACGCGTTGCAGCCATCGATGGCAGCAGCTTCATAAAGATCCTGAGGCACCTGCTGCAGCGCGGCCAAAAAGACGACCATATTCCAGCCGATCCCTTTCCAGATGCCCAAAATCATCGCGACGGACAGCCCGGACCAACGCGAATCCAGCCAGCGGATATTGCTGTCCGAAATTTTCACGATGTGGGTCAGAAAATAATTCAGCAGCCCTTCCGTGTTAAAAATATAGCGGAAGATCAGGGATGCTATGACCCACGAGGTGATCACCGGCAGATAATTGATCACCCGGAAAGTGACGCGGAAGCGGTCAATTCCGTTGATTAACACGGCAACAAACAGACCGATGATCATTTGCCCCGGCACCGTGACCGCAGTATAGATCAGTGTATTTGAAAAAGAGATCCAGAAAAACTTGTCACTCAGCACATCCCGGTAGTTTTGCAGACCGATGAAATCCTGATTCAGCATCGAGCCGAGCTCCCATTTGAAAAAGCTCATCAGGAACAGCCTGAAAATCGGATAAACGGTGAAAAAACCGAATAATGCCAAACCCGGAAGGAGCAGCAGGCCGATTTGGAATTTGTTCACTGCAGATTTTATTTTCATTTGCTGTCCTCACAAACCATCCTCGGCTCGAGTGTCAAAAGCCGAATATGGGAATGGACACTGTGGTCCTTTTTTTTGCACGAACCACAAGCCACCTTTTTCCGGCCGTACATACCCTTTGCCATCGATACTGGCCTTCTGGAAAGTCAGCCGGATAGTGAACTGACTATCAGTATTTCGAATTGCGAACTGACTATCCGGCTGTTCCAATACCACCCAAAGATTACTGCTTGAGCAGTCCATCCACAATGACGGCCAGTTCATCCATCGCTTCCTGCGCCGTTTTTTCACCGTTCACCACAGCAGTCAGCGCAATATTGAGCTCATTGTCGATTTCTGACCAGGTGCCCACCGTCGGGCGCGCTTTTGCGGTCTCAATCGCCTCCAGGAACGGGGCAAACGACTGCGCTTTGACGGTATCGCTCTCCAGCGCCGCTTTGTTCACCGGGATCTGGCCGCTTTCCGCCATTTTTGTCTGAGCAAATTCGCCGGTCATGAACTGCATAAATTTCCAGGTCGCTTCCTGATCGGCGATATTGAACATGGCAATATCTTCACCGCCCAAAACAGAGACAGAACCGCCTTTGCCCGCCGGCATGGACGCCGTGCCATAAGCAACATCCGGATAAGCGCCGTTCAGTTCAGCAATTTTCCACGGTCCCTCAAGCATCATCGCATACCGGACGGGGCCCAAGCCATCGGTCATCGGGATGTCCC